>NZ_JAEPKU010000012.1 GCF_016652235.1 Dysgonomonas sp. Marseille-P4677 | reverse complement strand
AGACTGGAGAAGCTAGAAATGAAGAAATCTACAATATGGATACTTGCTGGAATAATGGCATTCGCGTTCTTTGGCTTGTTGTATTTACAAATAATGTATCTCAAGGAATCAATACGTTTAAGGAGCGATCAATTTAATGAAGCTATTAATAGGAGTTTGTCTCAAGTTGCTCGAAATTTGGAACTTGATCAGACAAAGAAGTATATGTATGAAGCTTTTGAAGAAGCCCAGAGGAAACAAACTGCAGCCTATAACAGGTCATTGTCATTAAGAAATCAACTGTCAGAAGAGACTGTAACTCATCAACAGCGGTTTAAAGTGTCAGCTGATGATACGGGCATTATTAATATGGAATACAATGCCTCAAGTACAGTACAAACCAAGCCTAATAGTCAGATATTCCAATCATCCGGTAAAAAAGGAACCAATGCAATATCAAAGACAATTTTTGATATGCAGGATGAACAGAAAAAAAGATTTTTGTATGAAACTGATTTGTTAAATGAGGTTGCTATGCAGATAATAAATACTGCCAGCAATGTTCCGATAGAAGAGAGAATAAACTTCAAAACATTAGAAGCTAGTATTAGAAATGAAATAAAAAGTAATGGTATAGAGTTGCCTTTTCAGTTTGAAGTCGTAGACAAGAACAATAAACCTATCAATGGACAACCATTATTGATAGTTAATAACCGAAAAGACTATTATCCTCAGGCATTATTTCCTAACGATCCGCAAGATAGGGTTACATATTTGAAGGTATATTTTCCTAATAAGGAAAAGTATCTCTTTAGTGAAGTCTCTTTTATATATCCTTCTATCTTATTTACCTTTATATTATTGGTGACATTTATCATCATTATCTATACAACTTTCCGTCAGAAACGTTTGTCGGAAATGAAAAGTGACTTTATGAATAATATGACTCATGAACTTAAAACACCTGTCTCTACTATATCATTAGCCGCTCAGATGCTAAAAGATGGTTCAATAATTAAATCGCCCGAAGTCTTTAAACATATATCGGGTGTTATAAACGATGAGACAGAAAGATTGAGTTTACAAGTAGAGAAAGTCTTACAAATGTCTTTGTTTGAAAAGCAGAAAGCAACATTAAAAATGAAGGAGCTGGATGCTAATGATATTGTAGTTAGTGTAGCAAATACTTTTCAAATAAAGGTTGAAAAATTTGGAGGTAATTTAGATATTGACTTAGAAGCTACAGATTCTACTATAGAAGCTGATAAAATGCATATAACAAATGTGTTGTTTAATTTATTAGACAATGCGGTAAAATATAGAAGAGAAGATATTCCATTAGAATTGATGATACGTACATGGAACAATAATAATAAGTTGTACATTGCAATAGAAGATAATGGAATAGGTATAAAGAAAGAATATGTGAAAAAGATCTTTGAGCGTTTTTATCGTGTTTCAACCGGCAACCGACATGATGTAAAAGGGTTTGGTTTAGGTTTGGCTTACGTGAGAAAAATTGTAGAAGATCACAAAGGAACTATAAAAGCGGAGAGTGAAGTTGGAAAAGGAACCAAGTTTATAATTTGCCTGCCAGTAATGAGGAATAATGAGCAACTCAAATAAATTGTATGTAAATAAGTAAGTTATGGAAGAAAAATTGAAATTATTTTTATGTGAAGATGACGAAAACCTTGGCATGTTGCTGAGAGAGTATCTTCAGGCAAAAGGTTATGATACTGACCTTTACATTGACGGTGAAGTTGGGTACAAAGGATTTGTAAAAGAAAAATACGACCTATGTATTCTGGATGTGATGATGCCTAAGAAAGATGGTATTACATTAGTAAAAGAAATCAGGGCTATAAATACAGAGATTCCGATTATATTTTTGACAGCCAAAAATATGAAGGACGATATTCTCGAAGGCTTCAAAGCTGGCGCTGATGATTATATTACTAAACCATTCAGTATGGAAGAACTTGTTCTTCGCATAGAGGCTATTTTCCGCCGTGTAAAAGGCAAAAGAAATAAAGAACAGCAAGTTTATCAATTTGGTAATATGAGTTTTGATACTCAAAAGCAAATATTGACTATAAATGGAAATAGTACTAAATTGACGACGAAAGAGGCTGAACTATTAGCTCTTTTATGCGCTCATGCAAACGATATATTGGAGAGAAACCATGCCCTGAAACAAATATGGGTGGATGATAACTACTTCAATGCTCGTAGTATGGACGTGTATATCACTAAACTGCGTAAGTTATTGAAACCTGATCCTAGTATCGAAATCATTAACATACACGGTAAAGGTTATAAACTGATTGCCCCTGTAAATGACGAAGAGGGTACTGCTGAATAATAACAGTACGATTATAAAGCTTAGAAAGAGCAGGTGAAAGCCTGCTCTTTTTGTATCTGGCTACTTATTCCACTTGGGAGTCTCAATCCCTAATAGGTGCTTTACAAAGAAATCTCGTCGTTTACGCTCTCCGTAGCTTTCGCCCAATGTATGTCTAGCTCCGGGTAGTATAACAAATTCAAATTCCTTATTATGCTTGATCAATTCATCGGCTACCTGTAATGTACTGGATGGATCGACGTTATTATCCAATTCTCCAAGTATAAGCATCAAGTTTCCTTGAAGCAATTTAGCATTCACAACATTCGAACATTCTTCGTATTCTTTGCCGATAGGATATCCCATCCATTGTTCATTCCACCATATTTTGTCCATACGGTTATCGTGACAGCCACATGATGCTACTCCAACTTTATAAAATTCGGGGTGAAATAATAATGCTCCCATTGTATTTTGTCCGCCAGCCGAACCACCATAAATACCCACATGCTCTATGTCCATTTCAGGATATTTTGTTGCGGCGGCTTTCATCCATGATATACGATCGGGGAATCCCGCATCTTTAAGGTTCTTCCAGCACACATCATGAAATGCTTTAGAACGATTAGCTGTACCCATGCCATCTATCATAACAGTTATAAAGCCCAACTCGGCTAATTCGCTGCAACGGTGGCTTATTGCGAATGATTTAGGTACATGTGAATCGTGTGGACCCGCATAAATATATTCAATGACAGGATACTTCTTATTTGGATCGAAGTTGCTTGGACGAATGATTACCCCCCATATATCTGTTTTACCATCTCGTCCTTTAGCCGAGAATACTTCAGGTATCTTCCAACCTGCTTCAATTGCTTTTGATGCATCCGGCTGTTGTAGAGGCTTAAATATAACTTTACCATCTTCTGTCGACCTTACTACAATAGTAGGAGAGAGGTCTACACGTGAATAGTTATCGACGAAGAAAGAATAATCGGTAGAAAAGGTTACACTATGATTTGCGTTCTCTGGTGTAAGTGACTTGATCTTTCCACTTTCCATATTTAGCAAATAATATTTTTCGAGATATGGATCTTCATCTTTATCCATGCCACAGGCTTTAAATATAAGAGTTCGTTTTGTTTCATCCACCTTGATGACAGACTTAACTACCCATTCACCTTTTGTCAATTGCTTTTTAACTTTACCCGAAGCGATATCATAAAGATAGATATGTCGCCAGCCATCGCGTTCTGATACCCATAGTAACTCATTTCCGTTTTCGAACCAGTATTGATAAAGCATATTATAATAAACAAATGTCGGGCTTTGTTCATCCACAATAGGTCTAACTTTACCTGTCGCAATATCTCCGGAATAGATGACATACTGTTGATGTCCTCGCTTATTAAAGTTAAAAGTGAAAGAGTCACTGTTTTTATTCCATCTTATATTACTCAGGTCAAATTGCTGTTCTACATCGGGTACTGAGAATTCAATAGATTTATTTTCATCTATTAAATGTACTACCGGACGTCTTATAGGGAGTGCATCACCCGGTTTTGGGTAATCATACTCTTCTGTTTTGGGTTGAAGCTGATCTTTAGGCGATGACGATATTATAAGAAGTTTCCGAGTTTCGGCCGGACGGTAACGGCAACATACAACCTTTTTAGAGTCTGGAGACCAATAAATATTGGACGAATAATATTCGTAAACCGAACCGTCGTTACTTATTTTTCTATCTTTTTTAGTGTCGATATCCGTAATCCATAGATTTCCTTCTTGTATATAAGCTTCTTTTTTTCCGTCAGGTGATTTTATTTTATCTTTCTTGTTTTCTTTAAATACACCACCCCAATAGCTTTCATTGCGTGATGTTTGGTTTAGATCTTTGTTTATGGAATAGTCAGTCAGTTTACAATTATATTTCGTTTCATCTACATAAAAATAAATAGAATGCATATTTTTGCAGAATTGCAATGATCTTAATGGTAACTTATATGGGTTAATTTCTTTATTTGTTACATTAGTTAGAGCTAAAGCTAGTTTTTGTTGATTAAAAGCTTGATACACAGTCTTCGTATCGGCATCTATTATAAAGTATTCATTTCCATTGGGAGTTTGTGTAAGATACCAAAAACTATGGGTGTCATTAATGGCTTTTATATCGGACAGACCATTGTAA
Source organism: Dysgonomonas sp. Marseille-P4677 (assembly GCF_016652235.1). Classification (GTDB taxonomy): domain Bacteria; phylum Bacteroidota; class Bacteroidia; order Bacteroidales; family Dysgonomonadaceae; genus Dysgonomonas. Next base: position 51,526 of record NZ_JAEPKU010000012.1, on the reverse strand, counting down.
AATTTGGTAGCATATTTGCCTCTAAACGAATCGGCTCGTCTATATAGGCTATCTATACTTTGTCCGTAGGAATAGATAGACAGGAATAAGAAAAAAAATAACAGTTTTTTCATTATTGTAAATTATTAGAAATAGATTTTTTAAGGCCTTCCTATAAGAAAGTGACAAAAGTAACACATCTGCTAACTATTATTGATTTTCCTTTTTAACAAAAAAGTGACAAAGGTTACATCTTTTTTGTTGATTATCATTGTTACTCTTTCAGTCATTAAATAAAACACGTTTTTATTTGTATAGCAACTGTATAGATAAAGATATATCATAAAAACAAAGGATATGTAGAACAACTTTCATCAATAATTCTACATATCCTTGATATGATTTATGGCCTTACTTTACTTCAAATTCGTAAATACCGGTCGATTCTTCAGCGGGTAGTTGAAATTGCAGACGCACACTTTGGCTTGTTACAGTTTCGAACTCTACCTTATTCAGCACATCTTTTTCTGATTTAGGCTGGGCTTTAGTTTTTACATCTTTCCATTCACCGTTTTGGTCTTTATATTGTACATTCCATGATAGAGGGATACGACATCCACCCCAAGGACCATCATCGTACCAGAATACAGATGCAGTAGAGAATGTTTCGGGTTTATCGAAGTCATATACAATCCACTCTAGCGAATTGTTTTTTGGCCAAAGAGTGAAGAACGGAACATGTCGGTCATTCGAGTTTTTAGGCCAGTAACCATCGTTTACACTGCTCATCGATTTGTTAGGAGATGAAACCGTAACTTTTGCCGATGTGCAGAAGGTCGGTGGTGGCAGTGGGCGAGTCGATTCTACAGTACGTGGAATCCATACAGCCATTTCTCCCGAACCTCGGTTTGCCCATGCGTAATATGGAATAGCAGTCAGATGTTTATTTTCCACTATTACATTATTATTTTTATCTCTCGATGCGCTTTTAGCATTGGCTTCAAGTTTTACTATACCACTCAATTCTTTTGGTTGGTAACTTTCTGAAAAAGTTACATTGTCTTCCAATACAGCATTTAATACACGGTCCTGATTGTCTACCCACTCCAAACAATATACGATCGGTCCACGTTCTATAGCAACCTTACCTCTATCGTCTTCTACTTTCTCGTTTGCCACATCTTTGTGTATATCCATCGGGAACGAGACTTCTATTTTATCACCTTTTTCCCATTTTCGAGAAAGAGCTACATATCCGTCACTTCCTATGGTATAATTAACCTCTTTGCCATTTATCTTAATTTTTACAGTTTCTTTTTTCGGATTCAAATATGTATATAGGTCACTTGGTACTGGTTTGTTTAAAGCCCAACCAGGTATGCGTACTAATATCTCGAATTTTTCAGACTTTGCAGGATTTATATTAATCGCTATATTACCATCCCATGGATAGCCTGTTTTTTGAGACAGGTTTATCTTATTTTTGCCGAGTTCTATATCTGAATCACTTTCTACAAATAGGTTTACGTATATTTTATTATCTTTTTTAGCATATACATATCCGGGTATAGAAGGCATAAAACGACAAACATTACTAGGACAGCAGGCACAGCCAAACCATTCACTACGTCCATGTTGGCCTACCGATTCTAAAGGGTTAGGATAGAAAAAGCGGTTACCTTCTAAGTTAAGCCCCGATATAAGTCCATTGTATAGTGTTCTTTCCAATACATCATAGTATTTGGAGTCTCCGTGCAATAGGAATAATCTGTGATTCCAATACACATTTGCTATGGCAGCACATGTTTCACAATATGCAGACATATTAGGTAGTTCATAGTTTGCTCCGAAAGCTTCGCCATGTCCTGTTGCTCCTATACCTCCTGTGATATATAATTTCTTAGTAACAACATTATCCCAAATTTTATCTATCGCACGCAGATAGGCTTCGTTGCCTGTCAGTGCCGCAACATCGGCCATTCCGGAATACATATAGGCAGCACGTACAGCGTGGCCTACAGCTTCATCTTGCTCTATTACAGGTTTATGTGTTTGGCTATATTCACCACTTTTTCCATGTCCTTTCAGATCGAGGAAATATTTAGCTAAATCTAGATATTCTTTTTTACCTGTAACACGATACATTTTAGCCAGCCCCATTTCTACAATTTGATGACCGGGTTCATAAGCTAATTTCCCAGGACCAAAGTCTTTTACTAAAAGATCTGCACTCTTAATAGCTACATCAAGTAATGTGCGTTTTCCTGTTGCTTGATAGTGTGCTACGGCAGCTTCATAGAGATGTCCGCAATTGTACAATTCGTGACTGAGTTCCGGATCTTTTTCCCAACGTTTTTCACCTACCCATTCGTGTAGATTTCCCGGTTCGCCTGCAGTACGGGCCGTAAAAAGATAACCATCGGGCTCCTGAGCTTTTTGGATATAATAAATGAGTGTATCCATACGGGACTCAAGTTCCTTATTAGGAAACATCTGAATAGAGTAGGAGGCACCTTCTATTATTTTATAGATGTCGGTATCGTCGAAAGTCAGTTGGGTTCCAAAGTAACCGGGCATAAGGCCTCCCGCTTTCTTAAAGTTGTCTACTCGCCCAGTGTTATAACAATGTCCTAATGCAATAGGGATAGTTACATCCTGATTTATTCTGATGCGAGGAGCCCAGAAGCTATCGGAGAATTTAACCGATGTAAAAGCTACCGGCTGAATAGGATAGTCTTTCTTATCTTCGGCACTTATATGTCCCGAATGATTACAGGCATAGGCTGTAGACCAGTATAAGACTATAAAAAGAACAATTAAGCTTAACTTTTTCATAGAGTATTTTATTTTTATCGATTATATAATTCTGTTATTTGTTCCTGCTTTAGAGGTATGTCATAGAATTGAAGTGAATGCAAATAACCTCTAAATTGATGCTCTCCGTCAAATTTAGTACCTAGGGTTAACCTTTCACTTTTTCCAACACGCAGGAATATATCTTTTTCTTTAACGAATATACCATTAATATATATCCGCTCTTTATATCCGTCGAAGGTTACGGCGATATGCTTCCATTCATCACTTGTTTCCATATCTTTTATCCCCATGTCTTCATACCAGCCATGGTGCATCGTGATACCACTTCTATCGCTTGTTCCATACCCGAAAATTATTTTTTCAAGTTCTCCATAAGATTCGTTTATATCTATAATACATTCGTTTTCTTTTGGATATGGTGAAGCTATCCACGCCGAAACACTGTAAGGTGCATTACCCGTCATAGTTTCAGGTAGTCCAAAATCAGATTTAAATTGTTGATACCCATTAAATGCAAATGCTTTTTTACTTTTATGATCTTTTATGGGTACAGCCATTGAAATGGCATTGAATCCTTGTTTCGTATCTCTGTTATTTGTTATTCTGCCCGCCAATTCTCCTATTTGATAATCATTGGCATTGATTTCGAATAATAATCCCCTGCGTTTCGGTACAGCAGTTGCAGCTTGTCTGTTGAATAGCATTTCATTCGCAGGAAAAGGATCTTTCCCTTCAGAAAATACTTTGATATTCCAAACAGCAGGGAACAAACCATTCATTTCGTTACCGCTTATTGTTAAGCGTATATATTTGGCTTTGATATCACCGTGATCTGTCATTGGACTACCTGCTAAGGTATTATTCTGTTTGTCGGAAAATACAGTCCAGTTTTTACCATCAGTTGATGTTTCATACAAATATTGATAAAATGATGTGGCATGTTCAAATTGAGTCCAAATTCTTTTTACAGACTGGGCTTTACCTAAATCTATTTCGATCCATTCTTTTTCAGAGCAGTTTTTTGCTCTCCACAAAGTTGCATTGTTATTATCTACGGCATATTTAGGCTTAAAGTTTTCATCGTAATAAGACGAGGCCTTCACTTTGGCGCCGAATGCAATATCTTTGTATGGATTGGAATCTTTTTGTAGATAACCGATTCCTTTATGACCAGCTTCTATCTTTAGTATTCTTCCGTTTTTATCGAAAATCAACTTGTCGGCAGCTATTTGTCTGAAGAATCCACGAGTAGATTGAGGAATGTTGTGCCTGTGATAGACTATATAATAGTCGTCACCTTCTTTCAGTATACTATGATGTCCGGGTCCATGTATAGTGGTATCTGAGTTTGTTGCCAATATGGGATTATTATCCGCAAATTCGAAAGGTCCCATCGGTCCTATTTTACTTGTCGCATATTGTACCCGATAAGTATGGTCATGGCAAGATCCTGACGAATAAGTCAGATAATAGATATCATTGCGTTTGAATACATAAGGAGCTTCGAAAAATTCAGTTGCTTGCGTGTTTGGTATTAGTGCCGTGTCTACAAGACTTTTCATATCGGCACTCAATTTACCTACACCACAACCATGATCTTTATATATACCCCATGTTCCCCAATATAGGTAAGTAGAGCCATCATCATCGATGAAGCTTTGAGCATCGAGTGTAATCGACATTTTTACATATCTGTCTGGGATTAGTACTGCTTCATCAGCTCCCAAAATATTTTTCCAAGGACCAGTAGGATTGTCAGATACCCCGCAAAATATCTTGCAAGCCTGACTATAATAATGATAATATTTTCCATCGGTACCTTGCATAACATCCGGAGCCCATATTTGATGTGCATCAGGCCAATTCATAGGAGCTATTGTCCAATTGACAAAGTCTTTCGATTTCCAAACCTGAGCCGGACCGACGCCAAGGCCGGTGCCATCTGTAGTGGCATAGATGTAATAAGTGTCTCCAAATTTACGAACAGTAGGATCGGCAAAATAACCGGGGATTATAGGATTACCTGCTCCCGGTGTATTGAATTTTACCTCCTGAGCATACAGGAGTATGGGTAATAACAATACAAATAATATGTAAAGTATTTTTCTTGGCATCTTCATTATATATCAGATCTATTGTCGGTACATAAATATAGTTCTGCTTCCGCGAAATATTGTAACAACAAATTATATATGTCGGGATCGTACGATTTCAGCTTTTCCCGAGTACTGATAGAATTATGTACACCATTAGGTTGATCCGAGCATTTATTGCAGTTGAAAAACGATTGAACTGTTTCCGCAAAATATTCTTCTTTGTTACTAATGGCATATGTGTCTTTCCACAATCCTTTTTCAATGGCTTTCTGACGTAAAGTTTCCAGTTCGTTGTCAAAATTAGGATTAATATTTAAAATACCTACCATATGAATGATATGTGCAAACTCATGTACAAGTATGCTTTCACCTTTATATCTATCACCTGGAAGACAAATAATATTTTCCTCACCGCAACTGGCACTAGAATCATGTTCCGGAGCTCCGCCAAATCCACGTGCCCGTTTATTCCAGTATGCGATATTTTCGGGGGTATCGCAAATCTTTTTGTATTCGGGTATATCACAAACTTCTTCCTTTTCTCCGATAATCATAACTTTACATCCCTTTGCGATCATAGCTTTCTTAACATCTTCCCGTTTCGATAATATCTGATAAATAACTTTACTAGCTCTGATAAGAGCAGAGTCATTTACATTCATCGATGAGACTACAGGTATTCCATTTGCATCAATATATTTTTTATAAAAAGGATCGAGATGTAAAGAATCGGGTACACTTGTTACTTTTGCTTCTTTGCAAGAAAGCTGCCCCTTTTTATCGGAGCAGCTGTAAAGCGAAATTATGAATATGATAGAAAAGAATGTATGTAAAAGTCTAATCTTCATTGTCTATTATTTATCTGTTAACTTTCCATTCGATAACTCCACCTGAATACCCTTTTCGTCCTACATCGACAACTTGAGGCCCGTTTTCATCCGAAGAATCTTTAGCTTTAGGTCTTTGTAGTTGTACAACCATCTTTAATTCGGTGGTAGTTACGGGTTCGAATGTAACTTTATTATATTTATCAAGTTCAGTTCCGTATGGAGATGTATTCTTAACTTCTTTCCACGAATTACCATCTTTATATAATAATTTCCATGATTCAGGAGCTTTGTAAATGACATCGTAATGCTCGAAGGCTAACCAATAGACTTCCACATTGGATACTGTTTTGGGTTTCTTAAACTTGTAACCGATCGATTCTTCAGTTCCGGCCTTGAGCCACCAATAATGGTACGGAGTATTAATATCGGCAGATGATTTTGGCTCGAATTGATCCTTGAAACCCCATCCGTCTACTTGCCATGCCTGAGATGCGATTGTAGGTTCCGGTTTGACAATTGCATATTCAGAAGTCTCGGCAGTCCATACTACCAGTTGACCTTGTCCACGGTTGTTCCATGTGCTATAAGGAATAGCTTTGAATGTAAACGGTTGCTCAATTAGCTTTCCGTTTGTCGAGTCTTTTTCTATAATAGAGGCATTTCCTTCCAAAACCATAACTCCATTAAGGAGATTCTTTTCGAAATGCGAATCTATTTTCGAATCGCGAGGAATAACGATATCAAACAAATAATTATTCTTCTGATCTATGCTTTCCAGTGCATAAACGATAGGGCCACGTTCTATTGATAATAGACCTTCGTCATATTTTACCTCTTTATGAGCTTGTACCCTTCTTATCGGCATATCCATATGTATAGCTATCTTATCACCCGATTTCCATTCGCGTTCTATTACAGCATAACCGCCTCGAATTGCCTTTTTAGCATCTTGTCCATTCACTGATATTTTCACATCGGGGTTTGCTCCATCTACATAGTGGTACAGATCGGAAGGCACAGGTTTATTTTTTGCCCATCCTGGGATACGTAGAAGTATCGTAAATTTATCTTTAACAGAAGGATTCACCTCAATTTCAACATCTCCTTCCCAAGGATATTTTGTCTTTTGAGCTAATTCGATTTCACTATTATCTAGCTTGATTTTAGAATTACCTTCTACAAATAGATTTACATATATATCTTTCTTGTTGACAGCATATACATATCCCGGTACGGATGCCATAAAACGGGTCACGTTGCCCGGACAGCAGGCACAGCCAAACCAAGGTGCTCTTTCGAATCCACCATCTGAGGCCATCGGATTACCATAAAAGAATCTGTCGCCACTCAGAGAAACTCCTGCTATAAGTCCATTGTAAAGAGCCCTTTCAAGAACATCTACATATTTCGATTCTCCTGTAGCAAGGAACATGCGTTGGTTCCAGTATACATTGGCGATGGAAGCACAAGTTTCACAATAATTGTTGAAGTTATTTAGTTCATAATTCGGGCCAAAGCCTTCACCTTGAGCACGCGAACCGATTCCGCCTATAATATAGAGCTTCTTACTAGCCATATTGTCCCAAACACGATCTACAGCATTAAACAGTTCTTTGTCATGTAACATAGAAGCTACATCCGTCACTCCTGAATAAAGATAACCGGCACGCACCGCATGTCCTACTATTTCGTCCTGCTCCAAAATTGGTTTGTGATCCTGACTGTATGGACTAAGTTTATGTCCATCAGTACCTCTTCCGGTTTCATCTACAAAATAACGGGCCATATCCAAATACTTTTTGTCATTTGTGACATTGTATAGTTTTACTAATGCCATTTCGATGATCGGGTGTCCTGATGGTACATGTTTCTGTCCTTCATTTGGACCGAACACTTGACACACTAAATCTGCATTCTTGATAGCAACATCGAGTAAAGATCTTTTTTTTGTTGCCTGATAATGAGCTACTGCAGCTTCGTACAAATGGCCACTGTTATATAATTCGTGACTGTTTATCTTTTCCCAACGGGCACTGCCCCACCAGCCCGACAGGCGAGTACACTTGTTGGTCACACATGTTGTCAGGTAACCGTCTGGTTCTTGTGCCGCAGCTATTAGTGTAATAACACTATCTAGGTATGCATCCAGTTTTGGATCATATTTTACGGCTAAAGAGTAGGAAGCTCCCTCTATAATTTTGTATGGATCGGTGTCATCGAAAGAGAAGTCTCCCTTATGTTCACCCTTAATCAATCCACCTGCTAAAGCAAAATTATCAAATCGCCCATTGATTTCACATTGGTGAAACGCTGACGGAATAGAAACGGTTCTGTTTATTTCCATTCGTGGCAACCAGAATTCATCAGTGAAGTGGACATCTGTAAATGGAACTTCTTTAATTTCGCCGAGTTGAACCTGAGATGGCTCCTCTGTCAATTTGCATGAGAGCATTAATGCTGCCGTGACAATAAATAATGCTAGTTTTTCTTTCATTTATTTTTAGTTTTATTGAATAGTAACATTAAAGATGAATGTTGCTTGTGCCCTTTTACCTTCGTTATTGGTATATATAAATGATTGTTTGATAGTCGTTCTATCTCCTGATTTGTTTTTACCGGGGTATTGTCCTATGTTAAAAACAAAATTAGCTGAATCGTATTCAGAGAAAAATCTGGCTTTATCCCCCCAAGAGCAGACATTTCCACTACCATCAAACCAATGTCCTGGATAATTGGCCGTTGCTGGTGTCGAATCTAATTCTCCACTTGGTTTTATGGCAGAATACTCTATTTCCTTTTTGTCTATCTTACTAGATATTTGATCAGGATAAAGAACAAATGCACCGCATAAGCGATTTATGTCAACTTCGACACTGATATAGTCATAGTCTATAGTTGCAGCAGCCATTGCAACGTCATAAGTTAATGTAATATCTTTAGGATCTGCATTAGGATCAATTGATATTTTGCCATAAAGGTTAGTTGCATTAAATCTCACTTTATATGGCCATTGTTCATCATTACTAGTATCATTGTCCCATTCGTGACGCCAATGTTCGGTAGGAGCTCCACTTACAACAAAACATAGTTTTTTGCATTTATCAGGACAATTGAACGTTACAGTGCCATTATTCTCATCATAGGTGTCACTATATACTGTAGAACCATCTTCTAAAAGAGCAACAAAACCATAGCGCCATCCAGCTTTTTCTACTTTTATAGAGCGATAGCCATTTGCTCCGATAAGCCCTTCGAAATTAGCTGATACAGTGGTACCTCCATCGGGAACATTTAAATTGATTACATTATATCCATAATTTTCGGGACAATTTTCTTCGCTTATTTGCCAGAATCCATCTTCAATTTCTTCCATAGAAGGTTGTGGGCGCGTCAGATAGTTTTTCCCATACTCTCTTATAGATTCTAAATCCCATGTTACCATACGACGTGCGTAGTCGAAGAATTCGTCATTGAATATCTTTTGATTGACTCCGGTTATGCGCTGATAAGCTTCTATAGGATCTTCCGGGTATTGTGACTGACGCCATATCTTTGATATTATTTCAAGTCCATGTTTATCGACCCAGTAATCGTGTATGAAATAGTTTGAATAGCGTGGAGTTTCGTGTAATACATTTAAATTACAATATTTTAGATACTCGTTAAAATAACTGCTTGTAAATTGTTCTTGTTTATAAATCTTAAATGATTGCCATTGAGCTGTTTGCTCCCAAAAAGGATTTCCTCCAGCTCCATCTATTCCAAATCCATAACGAAAGCCCGATTTTTTTGCGGCATCATCAGCATAAACCTGATATTGAAAGCTGTGTCCTACTTCGTGAGCCATAGTTTCATTTACAGGCTGTGCTGCAGGAATATTTATCCATAAGGCACCTATCTCATCATCATAGCCAGAGCCTGTTGCTAACCATTCCGTGTCATAATTTAAAAAGATCATCATCTTATATTTATCTGTTTTGGATTGACCAGGGGTGATAAACTTCATTTTATTTGTATATACATCATAGAAGCTTTCTACTTTGGCTAGTAAATCATTAATGTTTACAGCATATTGAGGTTTTGCATAGGTTGGGTCATCTCCGAATTTTTCTTCCCAGAAGCAAATGAAGTTTTCACTTTGTCGACTCCGCTTATAGCTCCATTTACTATTATCATCATCGAAGTTATTATCTTTTAGGTCAATAGGAATATATATCTTTTTATCGCCATATACGTTCTGATCGCCATATACATGTTTTTTCGTGAAATCATCATAATCAGTACAGCCGATATTAAATATGATAAACCAGCTTGAAAGCAGATATATTAAATATTTTTTCATAATTGATTCTTATTTGTTGTAACATTCTTAATAACCAGGATTTTGCTTAAGTTTTAGGTTAGAATTGAGAAAATCCTGATGAATAGGGAATATATTTTTATGGACATCATTAGGGTCAGCCTGTGCATCTTTACAGAACCATGATTTACCCAGATATACATTAGAATTTTTACTTGTCATACGAAAACGTATCAAGTCTTGACGACGATGGTGCTCTCCGACAAATTCCCACGCAAGATCATCCAATAATCCGCCAAATTGAATATCTTCTCCCCCTTCATGAGTGATTATCCAGTTATCAGGTTTCCCTGCTTCAGCTGTATTTTCCTGATGTCCATAAGCATACACGCTTCCAGCTTTCAGATTAGCTACAGTACGTGTGGCTTTTGTCGGATTCGTATTATTAAAGGCCCTTTGACGAATCATCGTTACTATGTCGGCCGCTGTTTGTTCCGATTCACCGTTATAACCGCCTAAACGTAATAAACATTCAGCTTTAATCATATAAGCATCAGTAAGACGGAAGAACGGAACATCATCTCCATAAGTACCATTCTCGCCTGCTACTATTTCATACTTTTGAAAACGAGCTCCTTCCATCTGATATGCTCCTGGATTGTCTATACTATGTACAGATTGAGTATAATTGAGAGTTGTTCCATCGACCATGATAGTATTCCCCGAGCGATCTTTTTGTACTCCCATCAGCCATGTATCAGTAAAGCGAGTGTCATCCGAATCATATGTATCAATAAATTGGGGTACAGCACAGCTTCCATTCCAAGGAGCAGCTTTAAGTCCGAATGTTTCTTTACTTCCTCCATGTAGACATTTATTTGACAGATAATTACCTGACCCGTATTTAAAGTCGTATACTATAGCATAAATAATTTCAGAACATGTCGATCCGTCTTCTTTGAAAGGTTCCTTATATGATCCTGATAGAGTGTATTTACCACTCTTTATAACCTCATCAACCTCATTATATGCTTTTTCGTAATATGAATTGTCTGTTATTCCAAACCATGCATTATGATTAAGATACATTTTTGCGAGAAGCATGCATGCTGCATAGTAATTAAATTGTCCATATCCAGGACTTTCTCCTTTTAAAATTTCTTTAATATCTTCTACCTCAGAAATAATAAAATCAAATGCTTCTTGTGGTGAAGCTTGTTCTGGCAGATAGCCATCAGGCTGAGTAAAGGCGGTTTCTATAGGTATATTACGGAAGTTGTCAAATAAGAGATAGTACATTAAAGCTCTAACTCCACGAAGTTCGGCCATTGCGATTGGTGAATTTTTAATAAGATCTCGTTCTAATAATTGATTACAACTGTTTATAGTAGCATATCCTTGTTGCCATAGAGTATAGAAATGCCCTGTATAACTTGTGTATGTATGCTTATGCATAGTAACATATAAATCACCCCATCCCACTCCAATGCGAGAAGGTGTCATGATTAGGTCGGAAGATTCTTCATATATATCGAATACCCCGTTCCATCCCCAATATGTCCAACGAAGGTTTTGATAAACAGGTCCAAACATAGCTTGAATGTCATCGTCTGAGAACTCATAATTTCCATTTCCCGGAAGTTCGGAGTATAATTTCTCATCAAGGTTTGTACAAGAACTTAATATTAATAAGCTTCCAGTAGCAGCTAAAAATATATTTTTAAGATTAATTGATCTCATAATCTATTATTTATTAGAATATTAGGTTTAGTCCAAAAGTGAAAGAACGAATTGTTGGATATTTGTCACGATCGTCAGTACCGGCAGATTTGAAATTGCCGGAATTTAGTTCAGGGTCAAGCCCTTTATATCCTGTTATACAAAATAGATTTTCTCCGGTAATAAATACTCTACAATTACTTACAGGAACTGATTTGGGTAAATTAAGTGTATACCCAAGTGTAAGATTACTTAGTTTCAGGTAATTTCCATTTTCTAAATAATAACTTACAAATGTTTGCGTCAGAGAGTTTGATAGAGGTCTAACGCCATACACATCATCGCCTGCCGAACGTAATCTATTATAAGCAATAGAGTTATTTTGATAGAACATACGTTGGGTATTCAATATCTTATGTCCTAACTGAGACGTAAATAACATATTTAAATCAAGATTTTTATAACGGAAAGTATTTGTCCAGCCAAGTGTTACTTTAGGTAATCCACTTCCCAGATATTGGCGATAATTTTCATCAGCTTTTATATCGTCATTAAATTTCACAGCTTCTCCTGTTTTGGGGTCTTCGATCATCCAGAATCCATCATCACTAAGACCTACAGATTTCATTCCCCAAAACTCACCGAAAGACATACCAAGTTCTACTTTATGTGTTGGCAATGATATAGGGTCTGTAGCATACGCTGTTAGAAGGTAATTTTCAGTTTCATATAAGTCATTCGATAAACTGATAAGTTTATTCTTATTGTTTGATGCTGTAATTGTTGTATTCCATTCAAAATTCTTATTACGAACAGGTACCCCATTCAACATGATTTCAATTCCTTTATTTTCCATTTCTCCTACGTTTGCAAGTGTTTGTCCGTATAGATTTGGAGGAACAGGGACATTATACCAATATAGTAAATCGGAGGTTTTCTTTGTATAATAATCGATAGTTCCACCAAAACGATTATTGAGCAGACTAAAATCTAGTCCAATATTGTACTCTTTGGATTTTTCCCATTTTAGGTTAGGGTTTGAGTTCGAAACAGCTCCTAATCCCTTGAGCCATTCTGTTCCATTGTAATAATTACCCTTACTATATGAATAACGGAGTATTGATTGATAAGGGTCGTTAGGAATAACTCCGGTCACACCATATCCGGCACGCAACTTTAGATTATTTAGCCAAGAGAAATCTTTCATAAACTTCTCATTATTGATATTCCAACCTAAAGATATAGAAGGGAAATTACCCCATTTATGGTTATCCCCAAATTTAGAAGAACCTTCATGTCGTATACTTAGCAGGACATTATATCTATCATCAAAACCATAGCTTACACGACTGAAAAAACCAACTAATTTACTTTCGCTTTTGCTGCTGCCCATTCCGGCAAGACCCTTGTTTAGAGCAGTACCGGCTCCAAGATTATTGTATTCGAAATAGTCGGTAGGAAATCCATAATTGGAAGCGGAGAAACTTTCACTTGTCGATTTTTGATAACTATATCCAACCATAATTGACATACGATGTTTGTCAAAGACATTATCATATTTTGAGGTGATTTCTGCCAGATCAGTTTTATTTTCATAAGATGATCTATATGCTTCTCCTATACGATTGTTCGTTTCTGCTGTGTAAAATTTGCTGGTTGTGTACGATTTATCATTTGAAAAACTAGTGTGAGATGCTAGCATAAGATTTGTTTTCCAACCTTTGATAGGTTCAAGTGTTATATTACCCGTCATACGAGTCCATTCACTTCTGTTTGTTCCTGTTTTTTCATTTAGTATGGCGACTGGGTTATAATACTGTAGGACAGAAAAATCCTCTCTGTAGCTTCCATCGTTGTCATATACAGGTGCGGTCGGGTTTCGAATCATCGCTTGTCTATATGCATAAGCGGGATCAGCAATGTCGTGATTATGTATACCCTTTACGAGATTAAGATTGACTTTTATTAAGTCTTTCAGAAAATATTGGCTTAGGTCAAATGTCATTTTTAGTTCATTATTTCCAGTATTCTTAATCATTCCGTCTTCTTCTCGATAAGAAACTGTTGCAGCATAAGTCGTGCTTTGAGTACCTCCATTTATACTTAAGCTATGATTTTGTGTATAGCCGTTTTGTGAGATTCCTTTCAACCAGTCAGTGTCTGATCCTAAATCTTTGAATGTAGTTTTACCTGCGCGGATATCTTCCGGTGTCATGAAATCGGCTTTTTTGTAATATGAAGAAGAGGTAACATATCCCGAATAGTTAACAACTGACTTTGTATCGCGCTTTCCTGACCTCGTTGTAATGATTATAACACCACCGGCACCCCTTGTTCCATAGATAGCAGCTGCAGATGCATCCTTCAATACATCGATTGATGCAATATTTTCTGGGGCAACAGTTGACATATCTCCTGGGTTTCCGTCTATAAGTACTAATGGATTTTGATTTCCATCTATAGATATCATTCCGCGCAGATTTATACTTGATGAAGCATTAGGATCTCCAGATGCTTTAGTTATGGTAAGACCTGCAATTTTGCCTTTCACTAGTTGTGATGCATCTTGTATATTACCAGCAAGAAAGTCTTCGGCTTTAACGCTGGCAATAGCACTCGTAACATCTCCCTTTCGTTGTGTTCCATAACCAATAACTACAACCTCATCTAGTATTTTAGTATCTTCGTTGAGGATTATATAAAGATCTTTTTTTCCGTTTAAGCTGATTTCCTGTTTTTCATATCCGACATATGTAATCATTAATGTTACATTTAGATTTGAAACTGAGATAGAAAACTTACCATCTATATCTGTTGTTGTTCCATTGGTTGTTCCCTTTTCTACTATGGATACTCCTATAAGAGCATCACCATTTTCATCTAAAACAGTACCTGTTACAGTTGTTTTGGATTGTTGCATTTCTTTACTATTTTCGGCGACCGATGTCTGAGGATAGGTCAGGCCACCTAACATGATGCATGCCAATAACAGGCAACATGCTGTTTTGTGTTTGATTTTTAGAAGGTTTGTTCTCATCTTTAGATTTAATTAGTTTCGAATTAATAAACTACTAACCGTTTGTTTAATGTGTCTCCATTGTTTGTTCCTTTATCTAGGCTTTCATTGTATGTTATATTCCAGAGTATAATCGTTGGTCTTATGATTCAAATTTCACGTATAATAAGATTTAGATTTAAGGTGATTTTTATTGAATAAGAGAAAAGAGGTATCTCTTATTACAAAGGACGTGGAAATTATATCTGACATATACAATAATTCTCTAAAACAATGAGAATTTTATCCAAATTATTTTTTTATATATTTTGTTTGTTTTATGGTAAGTATCTTGTATATAGA
This sequence comes from Dysgonomonas sp. Marseille-P4677, assembly GCF_016652235.1. Lineage (GTDB taxonomy): Bacteria > Bacteroidota > Bacteroidia > Bacteroidales > Dysgonomonadaceae > Dysgonomonas. The sequence continues at coordinate 36,427 of NZ_JAEPKU010000012.1, read as the reverse complement.
TTGTTATATATTGTGTTGGAGTTTATTGTTATCTTTTTAGAGTTTTGTGTTATCGGAAAAAGTGCGATATTTACACTTAAAATCTATATGCTATATGAAAACACAAAGAGTACGTCTATTCCTATTCGTAGTATATTTTTTTATTTTATCGTCTCAATTGTTTGGTATAGAGCTTAATTTTAAGTATTACATGGTTGAGAACGGATTGTCATCGAATACTGTATATACTATAATTCAAGATTCGAAAGGCTATATATGGATTGGAACAGAGGATGGTTTAAACCGTTTTGATGGTTATAGTTTTCGTTCATTTAGGAATACCCCCCGAGATAGTACTTCTATTATAAATAACTATATATACGCTCTTTATGAAGATATTAATGGTCAGTTGTGGGTAGGAACAGAAACCGGTATCTCAATTTATGATTCTCGTAACAATCAATTCCATTATTTTAATAAAAAGACGAAAAATAATATCCTGCTTAATGATAAAATACAGAACATTATTGCTGATGAAAATGAAAACATGTGGATAAGTTCATTCAGGCAAGGGGTATTTTTCTATGATAAGGAACTGGACCTTCTTAAAATGCATTCTTTCGAGAAATATATAGATAATAGACAAGAGCCTATTTATACAACTTGTATTTATAAAGATCGGAACGGTACTATATGGGCGTTAGCTAACAACACACGTTATCAGCTTTATAAGTACAATAAACAAACGGATGATTTTGTTCCGGCTTTTCCGGAGGTATCTTCCGAGATGCTGAAGAAACTGGGAGGGTATAGCATGCTTGAAGATACATTTGGTACTTTGTGGATTGGTACATGGACTAATGGCTTACTAGAAGTAGATAAAAAGGAAGGGGTTAAACGAAGTTATTTAAACACTGAGAATGTAGATAAAATATTGCATATCCACTCTATGATGGAATATGAGCCGGGAATGCTGCTTATAGGTTCGAATGATGGTCTGACATCATTTAATGTATCGTCCGTAATCGGTAATAGGAGAGATGCACATATAAAAGAACCCTTACTGTCTAATCGTTTTGTATATCCGATATTTAAAGATCGGGAAGGCGGACTCTGGATTGGTACATATTATGGTGGAATAAATTATGCTTCTCCAAATAGAAACTATTTTACAAGTTATACTCATAATAAACATGAGAATTCTATAAGCGGCAATGTTGTCAGTACATTCTGTGAAGATAAATCAGGAAATTTATGGATAGGTACAGATGAGGGTGGTTTAAACTTTTTTAATACTAAGACGGAACAGTTTACTGTATACAAGCCGGATAAAACAAAGAATAGCCTCTCATTCCATAATGTACATGCCTTATGTATAGATGGTAATGAATTATGGATAGGGACATACACAGGAGGACTGAATGTAATGGACCTGACGACCAAGAGGTTTCGATATTATTATAATAATCCTTCCGATGAAACTACATTAGATGCTAATAATATATATGCTCTTTATAAGGATTCGTATGAAAACATATGGATTGGCACTACTACAGGTATAAATATTTATGATCGTAAAACAGATAGCTTTCGCCGTTTAAAGAAACTCAATACGCTGGTTATAGATATACTTCAGGTTGGTAATAGAGTTTGGTTCGCAACGATAGGTGATGGTTTGCATTCCTATAATCTGGATACAGAGGAATGGGATGTATATAGATTCGATCCTAACAATAACTCCTCTCTTATTAGCAATGATGTTATCTGCCTTTGTCTTGATGATACCAATCATTTTTGGATAGGAACCAATAGTGGATTATGCAGTTTCGATTTCAATTCAAAATCTTTTATCCAAAACTCGGTAGACTTTCAGAGTAATGCTATCAGTAGTATATTTTCAGATAATGGGATTTTATGGATAGCTACCACCAAAGGACTTGTAAGTTTCGATCCTCAAAAAAATAAATATCGAACTTTCACCAAAGATGATGGTTTGTTGAGCAATCAGTTCACTGGTAAATCGGGTTTGAAAACGTCTTCTGGTAAAATTTATTTAGGAACAGCAAACGGATTTAATGCGTTTTACCCCAAGCAAATTATAATTAACAGACATATTCCGCAAATAGAGATAACAGACTTTCAATTGTTCAATAAGTCTGTTAATATACATGACTACATGTCATATAACAACGACAGTATTCTTCAGGTAACCTTGCCATATAATAAGAATGGGTTTAGCTTCGAATATACTGCACTAAGTTATTTTGCCCCTGAAAAGAATGAATATGCTTTTATTCTTGAGGGTTTTGATAAGCATTGGAATTATGTGGGGAAAGAACGTAAGGCCGCATACACCAATATACCTCCCGGTGAATATTACTTTAAGGTGAGAGCCTCTAATAATGATGGGATTTGGAATACTGATGGTTTGACTATTAAACTGGTCGTAACTCCGCCGTTTTGGTGGAACAAGTGGTCGATAAGCTTTTATATTATATTGATTATCGGTGTTTTGATTGCTCTTCTATACTACATGCGCAAAAGAGATGAAAAACGAAATAAAGAAAGGATAGAGAAAATAAAGAATGAACAGGAGAAAGAGGCATATGATTCAAAGATAAATTTCTTTACGACAATAGCTCATGAAATACGCACACCGGTAAGTCTGATTATTGGTCCTTTAGAACAAATAATAAAAACAGCCCGATCTCTTCCTGAAGAAATAAAAGGAGACCTGAATATTATAGATCGTAATAGCCAGAGACTTCTTAATCTGGTAAATCAATTACTTGATTTCAGAAAGATCGAAAAGGAAGCTATCCAGATATCGCTATTCAATCAGAACGTACATGAGTTTCTACAAAACATGTACGACCGTTTTAAACCTTTTATGGATCATAAGCAGATTAACTTTGTGTATACATATGATAGTGTGGACTTTTGTACTGGAATTGATGTGGAAAATTTAACAAAGGTTGTAAGCAACTTACTAAATAATGCTTCCAAGTATACAAAAGATTCTGTCGAACTTATACTTCGTACCAAGATAGATCGTGGTCTGTATGAGATTTGTGTTAAGGATAATGGTCCGGGCATATCTGAAAGCGAACAGGAGAGAATCTTCAAGCCATTCTATCAAATATCAGGAGTGCATAAATCAGGTACAGGCTTAGGCTTGTATTTAGTAAAATCAATAATAGATGCTAACGATGGCAAAATAAAGATCGACAGTGAACCTGAAAAAGGTTTATCCTTTTCTGTCTTTTTACCGGTCATACGGCAATGTCCTATCCAAGTTGCTCCTATAGAGATTGATGAAACAGAGCAGGATTTAATGACTTCATTCGATGTAGACAATGAGGAACTATTTATAGATGAGGATAAACAGGTTGTATTGATTGTAGAAGATAATGCCGATATGAGGGAATTTATTGCTAAGAACCTAAAGTTGTCTTATACTATTCTTTTAGCAAAAGATGGACAGGAGGGGATCTGTCTATTAGAAAAGGAAGAAGTAGATCTTGTGATAAGTGATATTATGATGCCTAATATGAATGGTATAGAGTTTTGTAATGCAATAAAAAAGAATATATTATGGAGTCATATACCCATAATAATGCTGACGGCTAAAACGAATATTACATCAAAGATTGAAGCTTTAGAGATTGGTGCTGATGCTTATATCGAAAAACCATTCTCTATAGATTATCTTTTTGCTCAGATAAAGAATCTTTTAAAATCAAGAGAGGTTCTGATGAAGAAATTTGCTGAGGCACCTTTTTCTTCATTGAAAAGTATTGCAGGAAACAGTGCCGATGCCGAATTCCTGGCAAAGGTAAACGATGTGATAGAGAATAACCTGTCTAATGTAGATTTTACTATAGAGCAGTTAGCAGATGAATTACATATAAGTAGTTCAGGCTTATTTGCTAAAATAAAAAATGTATCGGCTGTTACTCCTAACAAATTATTATTACTGATGAGGCTTAAGAAGGCGGCAGAATTACTCTATGAAAATAAATATAGAGTAAATGAGGTCTGCTATATGGTTGGCTTTAATAATCCTTCCTATTTTGCCAAATGCTTTCAGAAGCAATACGGAGTTTTACCTTCCGATTTTATAGAAAAGAAGAAGGCTAGTCAATAGTCTTCTTTCTAAAATATTTTGTGAGGTATTCATTAAATATGATGCCAAACACAATAAGGAACAAACCTAAGTAAGTCGTCACATAAATCTGCTCTCCAAGTATCATATGGATAAGGAAGAGTGATATGAATGGAGATAAGTAACACATCTGGTTTACTAAGACCGGATTATTAGTCTTCCGGATTGCCATTCCAAAGAATATAAATGGGATACCCATTTCGAATGCACCTACATAGATACTGGATAGTATTCCCGGGATTGAATTAAGATTTACTCCTACAAACAAGGCTATTATAAAAAGATATCCAGATCCGAAAAGGAAGCTGAGGAATAAGGCAACAATTCCGTCTACCTTTTTATTCTGATTGTTGACAATCCAATAAGTAGCCCACAAAAAGGCACTGAGAAATGCCAACAATAGGCCCACCAAAGGCAGACTCTGTCCACTAATACCTCCCGATCCCAAGGATATGATAGCTACTCCACCCAAAGATAATACCATACCGATATATTTAAGCTTAGGTATAGGCTGACGTGCGATTATAGCCAATAAAACCAATAAGACAATTGGCCACGCATAATTGATAGGTTGAGCCACTTGTGCCGGTAACAGAGCATACGATTTGAATAAGACCAGATAATAGGCTACAGGATTGAGTAACCCTACAAGTGCAAACCATCCCCATTGCTTTGGTGGGAGTTTCTTTAAATCTGTCCACTTTTTCAATATTGTCATTACAATACAGAATATGAAAAGAGCTGTAAAACTGGCAATCAGGAGCATCTCGAAATGGGACAGATACTTCAAAGCCATCTTAAACATCGTAGCTACTGTCGACCAGCTTATTACAGCTATTCCACCGTATATAAGAGCTTTGTTGCTATCTTGCATCGTTTATCGCAGAGCTTCGACTTCGTCGGTGGTGAGTGGGATCTTTTTCCCTAGTCGGCGCGCACCTGTTTCAGTAATCAGGTAATCTTCTTCGTTGCGTAATCCGCCGAAATCACGATATGCTTCAAGTTTATCATAATTGATAAATTGTTCGAATTTTCTTTCGCTCTTCCACAAGTCTATTAATTCAGGGATAAAATATATTCCAGGTTCTATAGTGAGTACAAAGCCCGGTTCCAGTTTGCGTCCTAATCGTAACGACTTACGTCCGAATTGAGTACTCTTGGGTTCACCGCCGTAGCCGACCCATACTTCACCCAGGTTTTCCATATCATGTACATCCAATCCCATCATATGACCTAATCCGCATTGGAAGAACATTGCATGAGCACCCTCTTGTACAGCCTCTGCCATATCGCCTTTCATCAGGCCTAAGGATTTCATACCTTCACAAATTACTTTTGCCGATAGTTCATATACTTCCTTGAATGGTATACCCGGACGTAAGGCTTCTACTGCAGCTATATGCGACGCTACCTGGATGTCATATACTTCTTTTTGTCGTGTTGTAAATTTCTTTCCGGCTGGGATGGTAGACGACATGTCACCAGCATATCCCATTTCAGTTTCTGCACCGGCATCTATCAGAAACATGTCGCCTTCTTTCACTGTATTACCATGATAGTGGTTATGAAGAGTCTCTCCATGCACTGTAGCAATAGTAGGGAAAGACAATCTTCCGCCTGCAGCATAAGCCACTTCTTCGAGAGCAGCCATCACTTCGTATTCTTTTATTCCCACACGCACCTTCTTCATTGCTGCTATGTGCATATCGGCCGTAATATTACAAGCTTTTTCTATTTCGGCAATCTCTTCTTCCGATTTATAATTACGTTGATTTACCACTCTTTGAATAAATGAAACAGAAGCTTCCTGTTGGGCCGGTTTTAGCCCCATCCAATCCATAAGTTTCAATTTATGTTCGGCTCGGTAGGTTGGCAAATAATGTACCTTCTGTCCTTTAGTGGCAGCTTTAGAAAGGTATTCACCCAGAGAATGATATGGTTGAGTACTCGCTACGCCAACCCTTTCGCTTTTTTCCTTCAGTGTAGGTTGTGTTCCCATCCATACTATTTGATCTATAGTAAGTTCATCTCCGAAGATGATTTCTTTATCTTCGTCTATATTGATAATAGCAGCCAATCCCGCATAAGGTAAACCGAAGTAATAAAGGAATGTTGAATCCTGACGAAAAGGATATGTATTATCGGCGTAATTCATTCCTGATTCGTCGTTCCCAAGGAATAATAAGATGCCCGAACCAATTGATTTTTTCAATTGATTTCGGCGGTTGATATAGGTTTCTTTTGAAAACATGATATTGTATATTTTGGTTTTTAACTAAAAAGTGACAAAGTTGTACAGATATAGTGTAATATTTCTGTTACACATAAGTTGTAAATTTAACTAAAAAGTGACAAACTTACACTAATATTTAATGATTTAAGAATCTTTCATCTTTTAAGTTCTGTACCACTTGTAAAGAAAAAGTAACAAAAGTGACATCTCTGCCCATGTTTGTTACTTTCTAATCTACCTGTTCTTTGATCTCAGAGAAGATAGATTCGTTATATAGATAAATAGATTTCTAAAAATCTATTTATTTTTCAAAGATTATTTCAGATTCATATCTTTAAGTACATTATATACAGAATGCGCCCAGAAGTTTCTTAAGCCAAAACCACGGGCTTTTCCGTCTGTATTCCAGCTATCGATAACATCCCTTGTTTTGATATCGAAAAATACTACCCGATAGTAGCCTCTGTTTTGTAATTTATTTAGTTTAATCGCAATCAAAATCACTCCTGTACCTTCTTTTTCATTTATCTCCAGAGATTTTAAAATGTCTTTGATTGTGTTGTCCTCTATCTGATAATCTGCGTTAGATGTAAACAAATCCTTTGTATCAATTTTATATGCACGATCTTTAACATTGTCAACGTGAACACCCGCAACCTCTCTGTTTAAAGCTTTAGATACATTGTATTTTTTAGCCTCCGAAATGAAAAGATTATTAATGTCCTGAAATGCAATTTTGAATTGTTCGGACGACTCCTTAGCCTCATAAACTTTTACATGAGAGAAATCAACGCCATAGAATTCGACTTTGTTAATGTCTTTCAGTATTTCCTTATTTTGGGCAAAGCTGCAAATACTTGCCAAAAGTGCCATAACTAAAATTAATTTTTTCATAAGAATAAAATTTTTATTGTTGATTTTATACCAAATGTAAGAAAAAGCCGTATCTCACCCAAAATATTAGCGTAAATCTATAAATTTAATGGCCTTTCTACTCATTGGCGGAGTTTGTATTTGTGCTATATATTCAGGCGATTCGAAGCTAATATTAGGTGCTACTCTGACTTTAGACCTGAACATGTCTTTTATTTCTTTTACAAAAGCTTCACTTCTGTTTTCATCACAACCTATGCGAACTAGTATTTCATCTGTTCCTAAATCGTTTGTAAAAACTTCCACTACATAGTTTTTTATATGGGGCACATTGTCGAGTATATCAAATAATGCCGGTGGATAAAGTGTCGTTCCTTTATATTTTATCATCTGTCCTCTACGACCAAGCACGCTGCTAAGTCGTATCGTATTTCTTCCGCATGTGCAAGGCTTATTATAATGATAACAAACATCACCTGTTTTGAATCGGAGTAAGGGCATTCCTTCCACACCAAGTGTTGTGATAGTGACTTCTCCTGCTTCACCCTCCGAAACAGGCATGTCATTATCATCGAGAAATTCAACAATAATAAGTTCAGGTTGTAAATGTCCTCCACAAAAACTATCACATTCCGTAAATGAGGATTGCATCTCAGTGGAAGCATATGTAGAGTACAATTGTAGAGAATTCCATTTTTCCTGAATACGTTTTCCCAAAGTGTTCAGTTCGAAATTCTCTTTGCGAAGAGACTCTCCTATACAAAGACATTTCTTGATTGAACTGTTATTGTAATCTATATTATTCTTTTCTGCAAATTCGATTAGTTTTATAAGAAAGGAAGGCACAGCTATGCCACAGGTTGGCTCTACTCGATCTATCGTATCCCATTGTAATTCAGGTATTCCGTTTCCTACACGAGCCACTCCCATCCCTAGTTCACGTGCTCCCATAAAATATGCTAGTCCGGCCATAAAACGGCGGTCTATTGTTGTCATTAGTTGTATGATGTCCCTATTTGTAAATCCGGCAGTAGTGAAAGATAAATATTCGTTGTAGGCGAGTCTGTCCAGATCTTTCGATGTGAGTACGAATGTAATAGGTTCGCCCAGCGTGCCGGAGGTGGTGACATAGTCTATTATTTCAGTTTTGTCTACACAGATAAAATCTTTGCTGTATTGTTGTAGATCATTTTTAGTTGTTACCGGTAGCTGCTGTAAATCTTCTATCGTTTTTATTTCGTTTATGTCGATATTATTATTTTTGAACATTCTTTGATAAAAAGCAGAATGTTCTTGCAGATATTTAAGAGAATCTTGTAGTCGTACTTCCTGAAAATTTTTAATAACGTCAGTCGGTTGAAATTGTATGTCAGGGTATTTTTTCATAATACGGTTATTTTATCTTTTTCAAAATTCTCTCCTTTTCCGAGATTTTGGGTATTTCTTTAGTCAGAGCTTTTTTCCAATATATTTTAGCCTTATTCTTATCTCCTTGCGAATCATAATAATCACCTATTATTTCATACATATGATAATATTCGGGATTGGTGGCTTCATACATTTTTAGCATATCTTCTGTTACTGTAGACTTTTCTTTAATCTGAATTTTTATATCCTTTGTCAGATCTTTGTATGCTATTAGGTTGGTATACGTGTTATTATATCTTAAAGAGTCCTCTGCTATTGTATATTCATCTGAATATATTTCTTTTCTGAAATCCGGATTTCCTTTGAAGATCTTGTTCAGATCGTACGCAACATATTTTCCTATTTGCCAAGGGTGGGTAGATACCCATATTATGCGTTGCTCCGGTTTGAATATTACTGAATGATGCGCTATAAACTGATTTATAGCCATTTCATTTGTCAGACCGATTTCTTTCTCTTTCAATCCTTTTGTATTACGAAGTATGGAGGCTACCTTTTTCTCATCTATAGGTTTATTTTTATCGAGAAGCTCGGTCAGTCGTTTATATCGGTAATTACTATCGGTTGTACGTATATTTTCCAGATTACGTTCATCGTTGGCAAAGATATCCGACTGAAAATGATTGGTGCAGATAATCCGTTCCTCGGAGGTCGTAAATAATCCTATATTATCCGGCGATTTTTCAATAATTGCGGCTTTTTTATCTTTAGCCGAACCTATCAGGATGGATTCAGACACAAAGGTTTCTCTCTTTTTTGCTATTTCATATGCATCTTCTATTGTCGATGCATATTGTAGGATCTCACGTGTAAGAATGGATATAGGAGTTTTTGCCGAAGTGGGAATTGAAGATTTTGCTGCGTTTATTGTTACTGTTAATCCTTCTTCATTCATTCCCGATAATACGCCTGTCATTCCGGGCCATGCAATGGAAACGAATTTATATCCTTTGTCGGGTTCGTAAAATAATACTTCTTTGTTTTTTGCAAAATCATCGCCTACATAAAAATCAAAATTACGCCCGATTATCAGTGTCGAATCGGTACTTTGCGAACCCCACGTGGCAAAGGAGCTGCATCCTACCAACATATAATCTTGCATAGCATGGCCGAGGTCGTGTGCTGCATGATAATTGAGTTGTCTTTCGTAAGGGGTGCTTATATAATCAAATTCATCGGAGCAGGCTTGCGATACTCCATAGATTTCACGCCTATATTCTTCTGGTACATTCTTACCCAGATTACGATTATAGAGGATGGTAAAGAAGCCTAGAAATCGCAGATAACTTCCGGATGGTACAATTTCTTTTATTTGGTCAACAAATACTTTTTCCTGATAATAGAGCAGGTCTTCAGACATTTTACCTATGGCAGTTCCACGTTCATAATCACTTCCTGTAACCTTTAATTCCCATAGTCCGCTTTCACTTTTCCGCAGATAATTTTCTCCCCATTGTCGATAATTATCTTCTATTATTAATTTATGATCGGGTACTTTTTCCGTAATTTCAGGGATACACATATCAGCTGAAAAGTACATGTAGCCGATAATTCCTCCCAGCGAAAGGATGAACACCAGTAATACATATAAGCTTATTCGAACAACTCTTTTCAGATATTTATGCATTTCCAACTTTTTTTGCTAGATATTCTTGTCCTACAAAATCGGAGCAAGTAAACATAGCTGTAAGCGTTACGCCCAAGGCTCCGTGTACATTCATATTCTGACCTGTAAAGTATAAGTTTTTCAGCTTGGTCTTAGTTGATATAAAACCTATTTCGGGAAATTTATAATCTTTAATTATTCCGTATGCAGATCCATAAGGAGTTCCTGTATAGTCGCGGTAACTTAATGGTGTTGTTGTATACATCGACTCTACTTTATCAGTAAAATCAAAGCCTTTTGTTTTTAGGAATTCAAGTAATTTATTTGAATAGTCTTTCTTGAACGTGATGTAATCATTGCCTCTTTTACCAACAGAGGTATGTTCCCATTCTTTCAGCTCCGACATATACATACACGACATAACCGAGATTACATCAGTGTAATTACTATTATTGTTACACTGAAAACAAAGGAGGGCATTGTTTACTTTATTTCTAGATGAGTCGTGATTGTACCATACATTATCTGTCCCATGCACATAATAATTACTGTTGATATAGGGGTAAGTATTTGGTTTCATTACCAGATAGAGTGTGAATATACCAAACGAATTTGGTAAAGCATTAATACGTGATATATATGCATTTTTTATATAACGGCTCTTATCTAATATTTCTAGCGTTCGTTTGGGATGAATATTCGATATAAAATGATCAGCTTCGAAAATCTCTTCATTATTAACTTCTGCAGCAGTTACTTCATTGTCTGTTACTATTAGCCGAGTTATTTCTTTGTTATTTAGGACTGTTCCTCCATTTGTCCTGATCACTTCTATCAGCCTGTCTGCTATTTGCATTGTTCCGTCCATAAAGCGATAAGGGCTTTCTATGTACGAATTATTTATCATTGCATGGTGGTAGAATGTCGACATGTTTTCGATACCTCCATACAGCATAGATGTTGCAGCCAGAACATTTTTCAGCGTTTCGTCGTTGACAGTATCAGCTATTGTGTTAGCAGCAGAGGCGTAGAAGTACTTCATGCCGTTTTGTGCTATGATACCTTTTTTGAGCGTGTCTATATCGATGAGTCTGCCTACTTCTTTTAGTGCAGATACATACGATTTTAGGTTTTCCCTTTCATGTGGAAAAGAATTAGATAATGTATCTGCAAAGTTATCGTGACCGACTGCATAATTATATATTTTATTCTTATAGAATATTGTGTCGAATGAATCGGTGTCGAGCCTTTTCATCTTTAACTTATCAATTATACCGAAGTACTTAAAATACTGGTTCATTATTTGCCCGTCATCAAGGCTCCCTATATAATGTATTCCGGTATCAAGTAAATGCCCTTTTCTTTTATATGTTTGCAAGCATCCTCCGAACAATACATTTTTTTCAAGGACACATACATTGTATCCCTCTTTACTAAGAATTGCCGCACATTCGAGTCCGCCAAGCCCACTTCCGGCTATGATAATATCGTATTTACTCATTTGTTTTTCTCTTGAATAGAAAGATCGTATTAGAAGTATATTTATCATTCTTGAAGCTTTCCACTGTCATGTTACAATCTTTAGCTATTGTATATAATTGCTCGGCAGATGTAAAGCATAGCTTTTCCTTTGTCTTATTGAAACCAAAGATACGAGTGGAAAGTATTTCTGACAAATTTGTAAGCCATTGTTTTTCCTTATCTTGCTTATCTCCGTCACGCACGATAATGATTCCATCAGGAAGAAGGTTTTTTGCACATCTTTTTAATAAATCCTCTTGTTTGTCGCTACTCATATAATGCAGCATATCGTTAAGTACGAATACATCACTTTCTGGTAATGGATACTCGAGAGCATTAGCATGTATAAATTCTGTATTCTCTCTGTGTAGATAGCCATATTGTGCTACTTTTGCTTTGTCTTCATCGTAGTCTATACCTAATATCTGCCTTTCATTCGACTGCATAGAAAGCATATATCCTAAAGTTCCGTATCCGCATCCTATATCGGTGATCTTCCCTTTTTTAGGAATAAGTTCGTCAAATAATTTGTAATTTCTTTCCATCTTCACTTTTATACGTACATACCATTCTTCAACAGGACCTTTATAAATGTAGTTTTTAACCAACATATTATAAAAATAAGGATTGGAAACAGTATCGTATTCTTTTAATACCGTTTTATATTCGGTAGCGAAATAAGATGCTATCTTTTTAGTCCGTTCTTTGTATGTATCGCCAAAAGAGCGATCTTGATATATAATGCGTGGTAGGATTTTAGTAACTACATATCCCCGTTTCAGATAAAACGGCTGAGATTTAGCTATAACCATTCCTGTGCCATATAATATGACAGGTATAATATCCACTTTCAACGTTTCGGAAAGATAGAAAGCTCCTTTATGGAAACGTTTCAATTTATTGTCATACGAACGAGTTCCCTCAGGGAATATAACCACCGAAAAGCCTTCTTCTATACGTTCTTTTATGTGTGAAACAGAGTTTTCATAGCCTTCACTAGTACAGAAATAGCCTGCGTACCTTATTATAGAACCGAAAAACGGTGATTTCCATACCCACTTGTTTGTTACCATCACTAGTTTCGGACTAAGAGAAAGTAATAGAAGGATATCGAGGAAAGACTGGTGGTTGGCAATAATAATTGCTGGTTTCTTAAATGTTTCTTTACTTATATTTATCCTTTTCTTCTTCAATACAAATCCTGCAAAGCAAATCGAGCGGCAGGTGAGCATTAGCAGAAAGCATATGAATTGTCTTTTTTTGACCTTTTTTATCGGTATAAGGTATAAGATTAACATTATCAGGCGCAGACTTAGACATCCTACGAGGAAAAGTCCATAAATAAATGCTGTTATAAGTATTGAAGCTAGTGTGTATGGAGGTAAGCCTTTAGTTGTTTGCGACGAAATGAATATACGAAAAAGTATAGGTGGTATAGTATATGAAACCAGAACTACAACGATCATTCCTAATATAGACATTACCGAAATAGATTGGAGTGCTGGATGTTGTGCAAATATAAGCGCTCCTATACCAACAATAATGGTAAAGGCTGAAAAGAAAATGGCTGTTTTGTGTCCGTTCAGTACTGGCTTATTTGTCCTGTATTTATTTTGTAAGCCATCCATGATGAATATGCTAAAATCGTCGCCTATGCCGAATATAAATGTGGATAAGATAATATTAATTATATTGAACTCCATACCTGTAATACCCATTATTCCGATAATGATAATCCAACTGATAAACATAGGAGAGAAGCTTATCAGAGTAAGTTCTATGCGTCCGTACGAAATGAGCAGGGTGAAAAATATGAGGAATGAAGAGATAAACAGTATCAGGTAAAAATCATCGTTAATAGCTGAAACCCATTTGTTCGTAAAGTATGAACGGTCTAATATGACTACCTCATTACTATTATCGAAATACTGGTATACTTCATCTTTGTTTTTGTCATCGAGTTGTACCTGCGATATTAACATAGTAAGACCGGGTGTAGAGTTTTGCCAGTCGCCTAACAGCTTGTTTGTTTCTATATAGTCATCATGTAAATTAAAATCAGAATCAATCCATTTATAAAAAGGGTTGAACGCTTCGGGACGAAAGCGGAGCGCCGAGGCTTCGCTTTGCACATTTCTTTTTAAATATTCTTTTTTATCAGATGTCCAATAATTATTCCATTTCTCTAAACGTTCCTTTTGTATATCCTTAGGTATAAGAAAATAATAGGCAGAGGCATGGGCTCTAACCAAACCTTGCGATTCGAGATCAGATAATGTCTTGTTAGTCTTATTATAATTTCTTGTTGCTTCGTTTATGTCTTTACCTACACTCGCAAAAATGATCGTTTTCTTATCGTTATCTATCAACGTAGATATTTTATTTTCTGTTGCTTTCAGATGTTCAGGCTCATAATTCATGTGCATCATGTCCGCATCGAAACCCACATTGCGCGAGGTGAATATACAAATGGCGGTGAGAGTCAGAATCCCGCCTACCAGCCATTTATTTTTATCGAAACGATAAGAATTGAAACGCTCTATAAGTCGTAATAATAGGCTCCTTTTTTGATGCACTTTACCATTCAGAAAATGAGGAAGGTATATCAAACAAAAAATAATTGTTCCAATAAGCGCCATAGACGCAAACAAACCGAAGTCTCGTAATAAACTCGAACTGGTGAAAAGTAGTCCTAAAAATGCTCCTATAGTGGTGAAGCTACCGACAGTAAGAGGGTAGGTGAGTTCTTTTATCAGTTGTATCACAGACGATACATGGGTTTGATGGACAACCATATGTATAGAATAGCTCAAAGCAATACCCATAACTACCGAGCCGGCACCTACAGCAATGGACGAAATACTACCCTTTATCAGCGAAATTATAAACAAAGCGAATAATCCACCAAAAATACTTGGGGCGATAATTTGAAAGATTGTTCGTTTTTGCTTGAAAACTAATAGGATAAAAGTGATTATGATTGCTAAAGATATAGTGATGGTCATCACCGAATCTTCTTTTATCTGACGAGCATTATATACTCCTACGGAAGGTCCTCCATAATATTCAGCTTTTATTGACGGATAAGCCTTATTGATTGCTGCAATTTCATCTTCGATGGCAGTGATTAACTTATCATTTTTGCCGGTGCTTCCCATACTATGAGTAGGCGTGATGAATATGAATAGCATGGAACCGTCCTTAGAAAAGATGTAGCCGTCTTGTTGTTCAAAGTTACTATCCAGTTGAAAGTCCTGCAACCTTTTCAGTGCATTTCCCCCAAGGCTGAAGGGGTCTTTCATAATATATTCTTTGAGAAAACTTCCGGCAGGGGAAAGCAGATTAGAGTAGTTTCGTTGCATAACCTCCGCCACCTTTTCTTTAGTAAAAAGCGAATCTATTCGCAAATAATCACTGTCGGATAAGAAAATAGGCAGATTATTGTAAACAAAGTTCTGCATTTCTATTTTCAGACTGTCATCTATACGGATAAGTATGTTATTGACATGTGTTTCTTTTGTTTTAGCCAGCAAGCTATCACTAAATAGTGTAGCACTTTCTATTAATAGATTGCTGTCTGTCTCTTCCTTATTGTCAGAAGAAGAGAATATAACAATAATCTTATCTTTGATGCGCAGATTATCAAAGACTGTATTCAGATTTTTTTCGTTTTTTGTATCTGGAAAGAATTGGGTTATATTCTCTTCAAATTTGAGTTGCAGAGCAAAATATCCCATAATAGCTATGCTTGCTATCAGTGACAAATAAAGAATTATTTTATGTCGTGTAAAATATGTATATAGATTTACAAAAAAACTACTCATTTATATTTAAGTTAAATATCTATTGCTTGCCTCTCTTTGCGAAATATCAATAAAAGACAGCCTGAAATAATACCCACAATAATACTGCAAAGTAGTGCAAATATGATACTTCCTGTGAGGTATTGGAATAAAACGGTTTTCATACTATCAAGTGATACGTCGATAAAGTCAAATGTTACGGGGCTGTTTGTCAGAAAACAACCTGTTGCATAACTACCATATAACAGAAAAGGCATCATTGGCGGTATACTGATGTTGGATGCAACCAATGATATTACTTTATTCAGCTTCAGGAAATGTGCTAAGAAAACAGTCACAATCATCTGATACCCCCAAATAGGAACAATTCCCATAAAGACACCTAGCATGATTGATAATATAATTGTTTTGTTTGTATCCTTTGATTTTAGAATTTCTTTATCGATGAAAGCACGAATATTAGTCCACGTTAGTTTTTTGAAAAACTTCATTGGAAGTATCCATAAGAATGTGATGATTACAAGTATTGTATTAAGTATACTAATACGTGTAAAATCTCTTAACGGTCGAAAATGCGACACGCGTTCTCCCTCCGGTGGATAATATACATTTACAGGAATATTTTTTACATCTACGCCTTTCCATGCCAGAAATACAATCATCTCCAATTCAAATTCGTATTTAGCCGTACAATATTTCATTTCTCCGATACGATGAAGCGGATATAGACGGTATCCCGACTGGGTATCATTTAGTTTTATACCTGTTTCTAAACGAAACCAAAAGTTAGAAAATTTATTTGCAAAAGTATTTTTACCGGGCATATTGTCGGCCGTAAGATTTCTTGCCCCTACAAGCATAGTATCGGGCAGCTTTTCTATTTCATCGACAAAAGCCGGGATATCGGAAGGATAGTGTTGTCCATCCGAATCTATGGTTATGGCATATCTGAATCCGAGTTTTTTTGCAGCAAGCAGGCCTGTTTTCAATGCGTATCCTTTTCCTTTGTTTACAGGATGAGTGATAGTTTGTATATCTGTAGTTGTAGCCAGTATTTGTGCTGTAGTATCAGTAGAACCGTCATTGATCACTATAATGTGTTTACTGTATCGTTTTACGCCCTCAATTACAGACAGAAGAGTCTTGTCATTATTATATGTAGGTATAATAACAACGATGCTAAGGCTGTTTAATTTTTCCTGCCATGTCATCATATCGATGTATTCACTCATTATCAATCTCTTTCAAAGTGGCTTTTACTTTGATAAATATAGTATCTGTATTTTGATATTTACCTTCTGCTATTAATGAATATTGATTATTATCTGTATTTTTTAATGAAATATTTATTTCTATAAGATCATTCTCTTTAGGGTCAACTAAAGATAAAAATTTTGCAGAGGATATCTGTGCATACACAAATTTCTTATGGATAATCGTTTCCGCACAATCTTTTATTATTTGCAATGTACAAACCCCCGGAACAATTGGATGACCTGTGAAATGCCCTTCATATATATGATGAGAGGAATTTAGTCTTATATTAAAGGTCTGTACCAAATTTTCTTCGGTTATACTTATTATTTCGTAAAAATTATTCAGTAGCATTATTCTCATTCATTTTTTCCAGCTTGATGGTCAGTCGTAGCCATGAGTGTTTAATCTGTACTTTCTCGGGATTGTCACTTGTTGCAGATGTGAGGTGAATAACACCTTTGGATATTCCTCCACCTGTTACAAATTTAGTGTATTCTTCCTTCTCTTCTATTTTTTTTACCTCTCTATTCTGTAAGAATAGAAATTTGAAGTCTTTTTCAAACAATTTGAGGATACGTTCCTTACGCATAGGTTCTATGCAGCTGTAGACCATCCAATCTTCACCTTCTAGCCCAAAATCGAAAATTGTAAGACCAAACATGGTCGATGCCACTATACGTATTTCCCCATTATTCATTTTCTTAGCTATCAACATTCCATTGAAATGTTTTCCTGCAAAGTCTAGCGCCATATTGTACTTCTGTACTTCATTTCCAACAGATATAATAGGGGAAGTACCGGTTTTCAACGGATATGTATTTCTGGAACAAGATGCAAAAAGTATACAAGCTAACAGTATACTAATTAACCGAAAACTTTTTATCATCTGTCAATGTATTAAATTTTTTATTTTGGAACAGGTAATCTGTATAGTCAGTAGCATTTTCGGATATTCGTAGTTTAGATACAGACATATCTTTTTTATCCATGTAGATATCGAAGCCTGAGATATAAGCTTGTATCGATTTGTTCGTTGGCTTTATCTTGATAAGATAAGAACCGGCATCTTCGAAATATTCCATGCTGTAACCCGATATCCGGGAAATATTTCCCGACATACAGGCTGTAAGCATAGCCCGCATCTCAGTCATTACTTTGTTCGACTTAAGATTTACAACGTTTTTTTTACCATCAGATACAATTTTTAGTTTCTCACCATTGATGACAATCAGGTATTTTGTTGGATGGTTATAGTCAAGACTTATTTTGTCACTGTGTTTATAATAGAATTTACCTTTTGATGTTATGTCTTCGTTGAATAAATCAAGATGCTTTATTTGAGTAAAATCACTTTCTATGCTTTTTACTGATACGGCTTCTTGTACTATACGTTTATTGAAAGCATCTATATCTTTCATCTTTTTCATCTGTGCATTTACTTGAGGTAGACAGGTGAAAATTAATAAGCAATAAATATACAAGTGTTTCATATCGTTGTTTTAGGTATATCGAATAATTTATCTATTCTTTCTATTGTGTAATTATTCTCTTTTACGAGTTCTAATATTTTACGTAAGAGCCTTTCACTAGAGGGCAGAGGGTCATGTAATAAAATGACTGATCCCGGTTTTAATCCTCGTTTTATTCTTTTCAAAATCGTTTTTTCTTTCCTACAAGTATCCAAAGAGCGGATATTCCAGCCGATGGTGATATATCCCATTGCTCTAATTACTTTTGCTATCGTAGGATTTGTTATACCGAAAGGAGGACGAAACAAAATCGTTTTCTCACCTATAACTTCTTCTATTTTTCTTTCACAATCTCTCAGTTCTTTTTCCATCTGTCGGTATGAACACAAAGGAAACGAAAAAAAGTGGTTAAAAGTATGATTTCCTATCAAATGCCCTTCTTCTTTTATTCTTAACAGAATATCTTCGTTATTTTCAATCTTACTGCCAATGCAGAAAAAGCAGGCTGTAATATTATATTCTTTCAGAATGTCAAGTACTTTGGGCGTTTGTACTCTATCGGGGCCGTCGTCGAATGTAATAGCTATTGTTTTTCCTTTGAGTTGATTTCTGCATAATGCTTTCAGATATATTCCGGATTGAATGCTATATGATGCGTAAACAAGGAATATAACAGAAATAATGACTATGGGCAGAAGGTATATCAACATTTTCTTAGCAAGATCAAAGAATGATTTATATTGTAATAATGATTGTAAATAAGCAGATATTCAACGTTATCAGCCTCTTTTAGTAAATTAACTCCTCGCCACATGCCAAAAGCCGAAGCTGTAGGGTATTCGCCACAAATATCTTTGAATGTTGAAGTAGAAGCCGATGGAAATAGCTTTTCTATATCATTATAGATATTATCTTTTATTTTGTTGCCATTACGTCCTGTGATAAGGTGATGTATTTGACTTGTTTCCAGCTTATTATCTTTTAAGAAATCAATTGTATTTTGCAATATTTTTTCAAATCGGAGTTTTCCTGTGAATGTTCTTACCGACATTAATTCAACAGATGTTTGTATATCTTTCTCGGAAGATAATGTGAAAAAATGGGCACCTTCACCTATATTAATATTGTTAAGCATTCCCAATCTTTTCAATATTGTATATTCTGTAGAAATTACTTCGTCTACAGCACCAATTAAAATTTGTTTATTCCCCTCCCATACTTTCATCATGCCATCGATCAAAGCACTTTCGAAACTGAGGCCACGATGGACATAGGTGTTATTGTAGGAATGGTTTCCCGTAAGCAAGGCTATTTGTGCACCTATGGTGTTGAATGTAGATTGGATAAATGTTGATGGATTTAGTAATTGCTCATCATTCTCAACTAGATTGTTTAAGAACTTTTCGGTATCAGCAAGGCAGCCTAATCCTGTGGCTGTGATAATAGCATCAATATTCTTATCTTTATTTTGTTCAAGACACATCAGTCCGCAAGCGACACCCATTTTTATAATGTGACTCATCCGGCGGCGCATATTGGCATTGGTTATGATCTCCTTGTAATCAGGTTCAATTGCATGAAGCATTCTATCTTCCCCAGTGAAGCCGCTAGGATGGATAGAAGCAAATGAATTTATGTAACAAGGCTTTTTCATTTTTTATCTATTGCTGAAAAAAGTAAAGAAGAATCATTCCCTCCAAAGCCGAAAGAATTAGATAATACATGCTTAATTGATAAGCCACTATCCCATCTAGAAACAGGTATAAGGGGCGTATTTTCTATAGGCTCTTTAAAATTTAGGTTGGGATATACCAAACCTTTATAAACTGAAAGAACGGAAAGGGCAGCTTCTATACCCTCTGAAGCTCCTAATGTATGTCCTATAAATGGCTTTACAGAACTAAATTTAGGAATGTTATCGCCAAAAATTCTCATAATAGCTTTTCCTTCCGAGAGGTCGTTATTTGGCGTTCCTGTGCCATGTACATTTATATAATCCACATGTTCGGGAAGTATATTGGCCATCTTAATAGCTTCTTTCATACAGAGATAAGGCCCATTTCCTTCGGATGAGGTCGCTGTTTGATGAAAAGCATCGTTTGCATTTGCGTAGCCTGATAGAGTACAGTAAGGTTCTTTTTTTAAAGTTTTATCTGATTGCAAGACCAAATATCCTGCACCTTCGCCAAGGTTTAGCCCTTCGCGTGCGTGATCGAATGGTTTGCAATGTCCTTTATCAAGAATCATTAATGAATTAAAACCATTCAATGTGAATTTGCATAAGGCATCTGTTCCTCCGACAATGACGGCATCTAACAATCCATTTTTAATCATTCGTGCGCCCAATATGATTGCATTTGCCGCAGAAGAACAGGCTGTGCTGATAGTAGTGACAAAGTCAGCGATACCGAGGTAAGATGCTATTATTTCAGTACTGTCTCCACAATCGTGGTGGATAATATTTCGTAATCGTCCCTTTGTCTGATCTTCTTTGAAATCGACATAGAAGTTTTCGCTTAAGTCCATTCCACCGACAGATGTTGAAGATATAAAACCGATCCGCTGAGCATTTATATCTATTTTCGAATCGTTTAAAGCCTCTTTGGCAGCTAATATCCCTAATAAGGCTGTTCGAGAATATGTTTTATGCGTTGAAAGAGACAGCAATTCCGTTAGCTGAGTATTTGTGTACTTTACTTCACATACAGGAACATCGATGGAGGAAGGGAAAAGACTAACCTTTTCCATACCATGTTTATTGTCGCGAATAGCATGAAGGTTCTCTTCCACGTTTATACCTATTCCCGATACAATTCCTATTCCTGTAATATAAATCTGCATTACTTTCGGTGTGTAGAAATAAATTCAGCTAATGATCTTACCGATTTGAATATCTCACGGCCTTCGCCTTCTCCTGGTTTTTTAATTTTAATACCATAATTACGTTCCAGTATAAGGATTATTTCAAGGGCATCTATCGAATCCAGACCAAGCCCATCTCCAAATAGAGGTGCGTCTGCATCGATGTCATCAGGAGTCATTTCTTCCAGATTCAATTCTTCTATCAGTTCTTTTTTTAGCTTTTCTATTAATTCTTCCATATTTCTTTTTTTATAAGTCGAAATTCAGCTTTGTATTTGTTATCGATATACTCGCACCAGCCAGTTATGCAAAGATGCAGTTTTCCTCTGGTCATGGCAAGTTTTATATATTCATTTTGCTTATCTAAATTATTCGGGCACTCAATAAAGAATGTATTTTCTCCTTGTATTTTATGGCGGATACAGATTTCTCCCGCAACGATATTTGGAAGCGTATATACAAATGTAGCCGGACTAGCTGCACTGTCTCCATCCTTATCTATAATACGTTGATGTCTAATATCGGTATCCAAAGAAGAGGAGTAATTTGATAGGATAATTCCTATTTCATCGGGAGAATATGATATCTGATCAAGTAAATATAAGGCTGTAATATATCCTAGTTTACAGAGATCATCCATTTTATAAAACTTTTGGTTGTTGTCTTCTGTGTTTTTGTAGGCTTCTCTGATGAAAACGGAGAAATCTGTTGATGATGAATTAAAAACGACTTCACCATTTACATTTATAGTATTGTTCTCTATTATGCAATTTCTAATTTGCTCTAATCTAAAATCTTCTATAAAACTTTCCTGCTGATTCTTGTGTTTTGATAAGACAATAGCTGCATTACACCCTCCAAATCCAGAAGCAGTTTTTAGACAAGTATCAATCTTATCTCTACCAAGATGTTTGTTGCTTATATTTAAAGGTAAGGATACTCCATTATTTTGGTATCCGAGTGTGCCGTATATCGTATTCTTTCTCAACTCATGAGTACAAATGATCGTTTCTATGACTCCCGAGGCTCCTAATGTATGCCCGAAATAAGGCTTTAGGCTATTTATAGGAACATCATTCAATTTGCTTAGATGAATAGCTTTGGCTTCCATTTCATCGTTAAAAGCAGTGGCAGTACCATGTAAGTTTATATAGTCGACATCTTTAGGTTTAATTCCGGCTTCATCCATAGCACCTTTTATAGCATAATACAATCCGTCTCCCGTACGAGAGGGGCCTGATATATGATTTGCATCGTTACTTATGTTTCCACCTCTGAGGACGATACTATTATTTTCTTCTTCGATAGATAGTAAAATACTGCCGCAGGCTTCACCTAGGTTCAGACCATCTCTTTCTGAATCATAAGGTTTGCATAAATTTTCACTCAAGGATCGGAATGATTGAAAACCGCTGGAAATGAAATGTGATAATACGTCTATTCCCGTAATAATTATGTGTTTATAACCTCTCCCAAGTAGAAGACGGCGAGCAACTATTAATGCTGATACTCCTGAAATGCAGGCGTTGGAAATAACCATAGCCTTATCTTCCATCTCAAAGTATTTGGTGATTCGAGACGCACTTTCTCTTATGAAAATATTTTTGTCAATTGTCTCTGTATGGTTTTGTAATAAGTTGATATTTCCTTTTGTGGTAGAAATAATAAGCCCACATTCATCTAAAGTTATTTTCTTTTTAGATAGTAAGTCTTTGATTGAAAGTATAATTAATTGTTCTGCTTTGGTGTATTTTTCCAGATTGTATTTATCAATTAACTTAGATAGTTTATTTTTATTTATCAATCCCGCAAGAATAGGAGTATCGGATATTTCGCCTGTATCAGTAAAGGTAATTCCCGATTTATATGAATCTATAGCATCTATATTCTCTTGAGTGGTAAAACCCAGAGAGCTGATGATATTGTCAGCGATGATATATGTATTCTTTAAATGTCCCATTTCTTTTTCCATTCCACATAGAATTCCGGATTAGTAAGTTCCAGTTCATTTTCCGAATTTAAGAATACTTGTATGGTGCTTCCGGTAGCAACAACTGTTATTCCATCACTTTTGTAAATCGTATATTCGAATATGATTTTTGCCGCATCAGAAGCAATGTAATGTGTTTCCACTATAGCCTCTTCTCCAAAAGTCAGCGACTGTTTGTATTGGCAAGCAAGATCGACAATCGGAGCTGTAAAGCCACTGTTATAGATATCCCAATAGCCTATTCCATATTGTTTTCCGAACGATTCCCTGCCATCTTCGAAATATTTTATATATTGACCATGCCAGACAATTTTCATAGAGTCCACTTCGCTAAAGCGTACTTTTAGCGAAGTTCTGTTTGTTAGTGATGGCTGTTTTAATCCGTATCTATGCTTTTTCATTCTTTTTTCAAAAATATTTTCATCCGGCATTCAGCAATAAGGCTGTTTCCGGATCTCACAGATGCACTTATCAATGTAATTTCAGCAACTTCTTGTATTATTTTTATTTCAGTATGTAGATTATCTTCAACTAAGGGTAAGGAATGTATCGTAAGTTTGTCTACCGATCCGATAAAACCCAACGGTACATCAATATTCTCTTGCTGGCAGATATATCCTATACGAGAAGCTGCCGATTGTGCGATATGTTCTATGATACCGGGCTCTTTTAATTTATTATTTTCTACAAATATATTATCGACAGTAATAGTCAATCCGGTATATGAAGTATTCTCTTCAATCCCATAAAACTTATCTACCATTACAATTGGCGGACGTTGAGGAATCAAATCCAATATACTATTTCCTTCTATAATTGCTTGATTTTTCATATTCGTTTACATATCATAATACTATGGCCTAGTCCCAATCCATCGTGTATTTCTACTACTTCAAGTCCGGCGTCTTTCACACAACGTTCCATATCGTCAGAATGGTACATCTTGCTATTACCATTTGCCATTGCTGTAAAATATAGACTCGTTTGAGTCAGACAGTAGGCTGCAGTCTCAAATTTTTGACGATTCCAGAATGTTTCCATGATATAAAGGAATGAAGAATTTGTCATAGATTCGGCTGCACGAGTAAGTATACTTGTTACTTCCGTTTCCGAAAAACAATCCAAAAATTGGCTCATCCATATAACATCGAATCCTTTAGGGAAAGGAACATCTTTGTTTAAAAGATTACATCCATAACCATGTATACGATTCGCACCTTCCAATCCGTCTATGTGCTTTTTCATTAGTTCTAGTTGTTGTGGCAGATCCATGATGGTGACGTTTACATCAATATCATATTCTACACACTTTGTTGCCCACCTACCTGTATTTCCGCCAACATCAAGCAGGGTGCGAGGTTTATTTCTAAAAACGATATCCAGTGCTTGAGGAAACGAATTATCGGAATAAAAATGATCGAAATCGAACCAACTTTTCTGTACCTCTTCAGGTAGCTGAGATAATCCTTCGTATATAGTAGGCCATTCACCAAATACTTTTAACCCTTCCGGTTTCTCGTTTAATAGAGATTCTTCCAGATTAAAGAGTCCAAGATAATTTACATCATGATTAAAATTCATATTTACACGTGCCATGTCATCATTCAGTAGAAACCAGCCTATTTTAGATAGAGTGTAACGGTCATTAGAGGTCAGTACTGTTCCTATAGATAATGAAGACTCCAACAATACTTGAATAGCATACTTCGATAATTTCTTCTCGTTGCCTATTTCCTCAATAGTTAATCCTTCCCGGTGATTTGATAATAGTTCAAATATTCCAAATTTAACCATAAGTCGTGATACCTGAAATACAATAGGTCCAAAAGCTATTTCTTGGGCAATCCGTTGAGCTTCGGATGCCGAATATTGTTCTTCGGAGTATCTTTTATGTAAGGCGGGGAATAGATTCATAACAGGTGTATATTTAGTAGAGTTATAATTTTAGGAAAAATCGGTATTTTACTGAGATTTCATTTTTCGTTCCAGAATTTATAATAATTAAACCATTGTTCGGGATATTTACAAATAACGCTTTCTACAGCTGAGACATATTGGTTCAAAAGTTGTTGTTCCGATCTAATATTGTCTTCTTTTCTATAAGATGTAGCTTGTATAAAATGAAATCTGTATGTTTTTTTTCGCTCGCGCATGGCAAAGTAGAATACAACAGGAGCTTTCATCTTGGCTGCCAATAAAAACGGTCCTAAAGGAAAATTTGCTTCTTTCCCCATAAATGTAGTTTTAAGACATCTTTCTTCATTTACATATCGGTCGCCTTGAAAACAAATATATTCTTTATTATCTAAGGCTTCTTTAATAGCAAAGACATGGTTAAGGTCGCTATTATTCACCGAAATAATTTTAAAATCTGCCGAAACCGTATTTTGCTGTAGAACGTCTTTTATTCTTTGATATTCTGCATCATACAGTACTATATTAATCTTTTTACCGTATTCATCGAAAAAAGGAGTTCCAATTTCCCAGTTTCCGATATGAGCACCGATTATTATGGCTCCGGTATCGGCATTAAGTATATCTAGAAATTTGTCGTAATTTTCGAAACGGAAATTGTATTTGTCTTTCATTCCGTTTCCAACAGCTACTTTATCTATAAGTGTTTGTCCCAACCGATAATAGTTGAGGAAAAGCATTTTTATAGAATGTATTACGTTTAGGTTTAGTGTTTTGCGAGAATAATTCCAAATGCTTTTTGTTGCTTTAGGTGCAAATAGGATGAAGTATGAGACAATCGTACCTAAAAATATATAAGCAGCTCTTATTCCAATTTTCTTTATTAAGAAAATAAAGAACAGGTATCCGAATGCTCCACCTCTGGATTTACCCTTCCATTTCGTCATTTGGCTTGTTCAGATGGTCTATGATAAAATCATAGAAGTCCTGAAAGGTTTTTATATTTACAAAATCATTTCCACTTACGGTGAACCCAAAATTTTGCTCTATAAGTACAACCATATCCACAAAATCGAGACTGTCCATTTCTAACGTTTCTATCAGTGGAGCGCTAGGTTGTATTGTTTCAATATCCACTTCGAATTCTTCGGACAGAGTCTCTCTGATTTTTTCTATTATCTCTTCGTTTGTCATTTCCATTAAAGGCTAATTACTCTTTGAATTTTTTTATTATTAATGTTGAGTTTGTTCCTCCAAAACCAAAAGAGTTAGATAGGAACATATCGAATGATGTATCTATACGTTTAGTAGGTATATTTAGCAAAGCCGATGCTTCGTCGGATTCTTCAAAGTTTAGGTTGGGGGCTATGAAATTGTTATTCATCATAAGTATCGAATAAATAGCTTCACTTGCTCCGGCCATCCACATTTCGTGTCCGGTCATCGATTTTGTAGATGCCACAAACGGTTTGTGGTTTCCAAACACATTATGTATAGCTTTAGCCTCATTCATGTCTCCTATAGGAGTTGACGTGGCATGAGCGTTGATATATTGTATTTCTTCGGGTTTTATACGAGCGTCTTTTATGCACATTTCAAGTGAGCGTACCGGACCGTCTATATTTGGTGTGGAAATATGATCTCCATTCGAAGAGAAACCATATCCTATAACTTCAGCCAATATAGGTGCTCCACGTTTTATTGCAGATTCATAGCTTTCTACAACTAAACTGGCTGCACCTCCACTCGGAACTAATCCATCTCGATTTTTGTCGAATGGACGAGAGGCTTTAGTTGGTTCATCTATACGTTTTGAAAATGTACCTAAACCATCAAAACTTCCTACAGCATAAGGATTAACTTCTTGCGCTCCTCCACAGAGAATGCAGTCCTGTAGTCCATTTTTTATAAGGAAATATGCCAGCCCAATAGTGTGAGAGCCGCTTGCACATGCACCTGATATCGTAAAGTTGATTCCTTTGAGTTTAAAAATAACAGAAAGATTCATTGTTACGGTCGAATTCATCGACTGAAATATTGATCCTGAACCTACTAGTACTGTATTTTTTTTATTTCGAATAATATCAGCAGCCTCAATAACCGGTAGTGCGCTACTGTCGTTTCCATAGAGTATGCCTACTTCATTAGCTTCGAGAAAGGACTCATCAATTTTTGCATTTTGGAATGCTTCAAGAGTTGCCACATAAGCATATTCTCCTTGTTCGGCCAGAAAATTACGTTTTTTTCTATCGAGTAACTTTTTCATATCCGGTCTTTTCAATATACCTGTTAAAGGAGACAAAAAACCGAAATCGATTCTTTCAGAATCAATGTCAATGCCGGACTTGCCATGATATAGTGAATTTTTAACCTCATCAAGGTTTTTCCCGATGCAGGAATAAATTCCCATCCCTGTAATAACAACTCTCTTCATTATGCTTTTAAATAGTATCTTCAGGTGTATATACCGCCATTAATAGAAATTACTTCGCCTGTAATGTATGAAGCTTCTTTGGATGCAAGAAATCCTACTAAAGATGCAACCTCTTCTGCTGTACCAAAACGCCCGACAGGGATCATATTTTTCAATTCCTTTTCAGGAAGATCTTTAGTCATGTCTGTTTCAATGAATCCCGGAGCTACAGCATTTACTGTTACGTTTCTTGGACCAACTTCGGCTGCAAGGGCCTTAGTTGCTGCAATGAGACCTCCTTTTGCTGCAGAATAATTGGTTTGCCCTTTCATCCCTTTAATGCCGGACAAAGATACAATATTTATAATTCGGCCAAATCGCTTTACAAGCATATTTTTCAACATATACTGTGTTACATGGAAAAAACCGTTTAAACTTATATTTAAGACACTGCTCCAGTCTTCTTCTGGCATCCAGATCATCAGATTGTCTTTATTGATACCGGCATTGTTAACCAACACTTCGATGTACTCGTTTTTATGCTGCGTAGT
Source organism: Dysgonomonas sp. Marseille-P4677 (assembly GCF_016652235.1). Taxonomy (GTDB): domain Bacteria; phylum Bacteroidota; class Bacteroidia; order Bacteroidales; family Dysgonomonadaceae; genus Dysgonomonas. Next base: position 8,363 of record NZ_JAEPKU010000012.1, on the reverse strand, counting down.
CCAAGTATCTAAAGCCTGTTTCACTTCATTACTGTTTGATACATCGAATTTCAAGAGTTCTCCATCAGAGCCAACTTCTTTTACCAGTTCCAGCGTCTTTATAGCATCATCGTAGCTTGCATTATAATTGATAAGGATGTAATATCCCATTTCGGCCAGCTTTAGGCTAATGGCACGACCTATTCCTTTACTAGCTCCGGTTACCAGTGCATATTTCATAATAAGGTTTTTTCTATCTCTTTGTTAGTTAAATAATCAGTTAGGTTTGCTATATCCTTATACTTAGGAGTATCTTCAACGAATTTAGGAAAAATATTTCTGATTTCGGTATAGATATTTTTTGTATTGGGTGATAAATTATCTTGTATGTCTAAAATGTCGATAGCTTGCGCTATTGCCATAAATAGAATTGCCATGACCTGATAGCCATTATCAATAACAGTTTTAGCAAGTAATGCAGAGTTGGTTCCCATACTTACAATATCCTGATTATCGTTGTTGTTTGGAATGCTATGTACGTACATCGGGTAAGACAGAGTCTGGCTTTCGGCTGTGGTAGATGTTGCTGTAAACTGTGAAGCCTGCAAACCATAATTCAGACCTAATACTCCCATATTTACAAATGGAGGTAGTATTTCATTTATACGATCGTGAAACAGGTAATTAAGTTGTCTTTCCGAAAGCATTGTCAGCTTAGTTATAGCAATTTTCAGTTTATCCATTTCAAAAGAGATATAGTCTCCATGAAAGTTTCCACCATGGTATACATTTTCACTTTCATGGTCTACTATGGGGTTATCACATGCTGAGTTGATTTCATCTGTCAAAATATCTTCGATGTATATCAAAGTATCGTATATTGGACCCAGTATCTGTGGTACGCAACGCAGCGAATAGTAAGGCTGTACTTTATGTTTAAGTATAGTGTCTTTATTTTCTTTATTGTATAGGTAATTTTCGCGTTTCAGTAGACAAGAACTGTCCTTACTCCAATTACGCATTATTGAGGCTATCTCGTTTTGTCCTTTATGATGCTTGGCAGTATTGAGTTCTTTTGACATAAAATCGTCATACGAAGAAGCTATTTCATTGACCATTACTGATGCTACAATAGCCCAATGTAAAAGCCTTTTGGCATAAATAAGATTGATTAAGCCGATACCTGTCATCACCGACGTGCCATTGGTCACAGAAAGGCCTTCGCGAATGTGCATCGAAATAGGAGTCAGATTGTTTTCCCGTAATACTTCGGAAGTATTTCTTAGCTTTCCTTTATAAAAGACTTCACCTTCTCCTATCAGAGTGAGTGCTATATGGGCTAGTTGGACTAAATCTCCGCTGGCTCCGACACTACCATGTTCGGGCACGGAAGGGCAGATTCCTTTATTTATAAAATCAGATAAAAGCCTAATTAGTTCCGGATGAACACCGGATTTACCTTGTAGCAAATTGTTTAGGCGAACTATCATGGCCGATTTTACATAAAGCTCATTCAGAGGTTTACCCGCTCCGGTAGAATGGCTCCGGATAATATTATATTGTAAATTATTAAGAAAAGCATCATCAACACGATATTGAGCCATAGGACCAAAACCGGTGTTGATACCGTAAATGATTTTATCTTTAGAAAATTCTTTTAAAAAGTCGTAGTTTTTTTTTACAACATAAATAGATTCTTGACTTACAACAAATTCTTTACCTTTGAATAAGATATTATATATAGATTCGATGTCAAGGCTTTTTCCCATTCTTTTATATTAGTGTTTTTTAAGAACAGCAAAAGTATTACTTTTTAATCTCCTTTGCAAAGCGAGGATGGAAAAAACAGTTAAATATTTCATGTAATAAGAAAGAAATTTTACGTATTTCTTCTATATTTTGATTATAAAAAATGATCCTTTACAAAGAATCGATGAAAGGGGTTACCAGAGATAAGGTATTTTCATGTAATAAATTGTTAGTAGCCACAATATGATGACTTTTAACAAAGTTATCACTTCCTCTATAATCTGTAATCATACCTCCGGCCTCTTGTACAATTAAAGCTCCTGCCATAAAATCCCAAGGTTTGATATACGCTTCAACCCACAAATCGAAACGTCCTATAGCGACATAGCATAAAGACATAGCGGCAGATCCATTTATACGAATACTAGATACATTTCCATATAAAGTATTCATAAGATGATTAATGACAGGCTTGTATTGTTTATCGTTATATGGCAGATCAAGTCCAACCAAAGCTTTATTCATGTCACCTGTATTAGAAACCGAAATCTGATTACCATTCATGTGCGCCATTCCATCTTTCCATGCATAGAAGCATTCGTCGCGGCAAACCTCATAGACAACTCCGATTATGGGTTCTGATTTGTAAGTTAATGCAATACTTACACAGTATGGCGCATTGTCGTGAATAAAATTAGTTGTTCCGTCTAAAGGATCTATCACCCAGTAATATTCATTTTCCGTAAATTCTACGGTTTCTTCTTCTGTAATAAAGCCAGCTTCGGGCAGAAGCTCTGATAGTTTTTGAACTAATAATTTTTCGGTTTCCTTATCCACATATGATACATAGTCGTGAGCGTTTTTCTCCTCAACCTTATTTCTATTGAAAACTTTTCTTTCTTCTGATAAAAATTTACCACCAGCTTTTGCTATTTTACAAACTTCGGATGTTAGTGATTCTAAATTCATATTTCTAATTATAAAGGTCTAAAATTAGTCAATTTTACTTTTAGTGTAGCTTTTTTATATAATTATATTGTTTTGCATCTAAAAGCTATTTACATTTGTTCTTCTGTATTCGCAATCGGATACAATATGTTTCTTTTGCCCTGAAACATATTTTGGTTCAACTTACAACTAAGTATATAAATCGATATTTTGCCCAGTCGAATTCAGTAGTACATGTAATATTTTGTCAAAAAAACTGTATAGTAATGAAGAAATACAATTTCATCCTGTTCTTTATTTTGTTTCTGGCTTCTCTTGTCTCTGTAGGATGTAATAATACCGATAAGAAAGATGAGCCTGTCGTAGATAGTAAATATCATAATCCTGTAATAGCCTTAAGTTTACCCGATCCTACAATAATCAAGGCACAAGATGGCTTTTTTTACCTGTATGCAACTGAGGATACACGGAATGTTCCGATTTATAAATCTGAAGATTTAATAGATTGGATTTTTGTAAAGACTGCATTTACAGAAGATACTCGTCCCAGTTTTGAATCTAATGGAGGAATTTGGGCACCTGACATTAATTATATAAATGGTAAATATTGTCTTTATTACTCTATGTCTGTTTGGGGTGGAGAATGGACTTGTGGCATTGGAGTTGCTGTTTCAGACAAGCCTGAAGGCCCGTTTGTAGATAAGGGGAAGCTTTTTAGAAGTAATGAAATAGATGTGCAGAATTCTATAGATCAGTTTTATATAGAAGATCAGGAAAAGAAATACCTTATTTGGGGAAGTTTTAGGGGGATTTATGGTATAGAACTAAGTGATGACGGCTTATCTATAAAGTCTGGAGCTGAAAAAAAACAAATAGCCGGAACAGCTTTTGAAGGGACTTATATACATAAAAGAGGAGAATATTATTATTTATTTGCATCGATCGGCTCTTGTTGCGAAGGGATAAATAGTACATACCAACTCGTTGTTGGGCGTTCTAAATCTTTATTCGGCCCTTATTTCGACAAGTCGGGAAAGGATATGATGGAAAATGGCTATACAGTGGTTATTGCCCCCAATTCACGTTTTGTAGGTAATGGGCATTGTTCCGAGATAGTACAAGATAAAAGTGGTAAAGATTGGTTGTTTTATCATGGTGTAGATGTTCAAAATCCTAAAGGAAGAGTCTTGTTATTGGACGAAATAAAGTGGAGTGGTGATAACTGGCCCTATGTATCGGGAGGATCACCTTCATTATCGGCTTCTAAGCCAGTTTTCTGAAAGAAATAACTTATTCTAGGATACGATAAGCAAAGAATAAAATAGAAGACCTGCTAATTTTAGCAGGTCTTTTTTGTAAATCAATCATAATCTTGGGGGTATAGGATGGGGATTAAAAAACAAATGAAATCTGAAATTATTTTATTTATTTTCGCCACATTTGTATTTGAGCCTTATAAATAGACGAGTTTTTCTACTGATTTATTCAATTGTGATTACACAATTGATTTTAGGCCCTGTATTTAATCTGATATTCACGGGAAATATGATGGATGAAAAAGAGTTCGAGCATACTTTTAATTTATATTATCATTCGCTCTGTAAGTATTTGTATTTGTTCACTACTGATTTTACCTTAATCGAAGATGTTGTTCAGTCTGCTTTTCTTAAGTTATGGGAAGACAGGGAAAACGTTTCTATTACTAATATTAGAGCATACCTGTATCTTGTAGTTCGTAATCGTATCATTAATGCTATTAGAAATAATCGGAATCGCAAGAATCTACTTGAGGATTTCTTTATTGAGGAAATGATTAATGAAGAAGCAACGGATATTATTGACTTTGAAGAGTTTTATGAAAAAGTGCAAGAATCAGTGAATCTTTTACCTGAAAAGGCCAAGATTGTATACAGATTGGTAAGAGAAGAAAAGTTCTCATATAAAGAAATTGCCAAGAAGCATAATGTTTCTGTGAAGACTATTGAAAACCAAATGTCTTACGCTTTAAAATGTATTCGAGACAATCTTAAATCGTATTACGAAATCATTATGCTTTTTATTTCTTTGGTGGTAAATTGTTTTTTTTAATAATTCCTATAGGGGTTTTATTCTTATTAAGTGATATATATAAAGAATCTTGATTTTTTTTATGAATAACAATAATATTTTTGATATAATATCTAGGAGTCTGAGCGGAGAAGCTTCCGATGATGAAATTACATTTCTATTGCAATGGTGTGCCCAATCGGAAGAAAATAAGAAGGAATACATGGAGTTTAAAAAAGCTTGGATTTTATCAGATAGAAATATAGATAAGAAAGTAAAAGCATCGAAGGTTCATATTTGGAATAGTATTATTGATTATATTCCGGTTAAAACATCCCAAAGATATTCTAAACGCATATTAATTTATTGTTGTTCCATATCAGCAGCAGTGGCAATTCTTATTATGCTCGGATTCAACTTTTTTAGAGGAAGAGGGGGCATTTTCGATGAGCCTCAGTTTACATATATGTATATGCCGAAGGGCGAAAAGGGACAATTGTTTTTACCCGATGGAACAAAAGTATGGTTGAATTCTGATACCAAAGTAACCTTAAGTAATCAATTTAATGTAGAAAACAGAATAGTATACCTGGAAGGTGAAGCATATTTTGATGTTACTAAAGATGAGGAGAATAAGTTTATAGTCAGGGTTGATCATTTAGATGTTATGGTACATGGTACTACGTTTAAGGTTGCTGCTTATTCTGAATCGCCTGACATAAAAGTATCTCTTCAGGAAGGTTTAGTGAGTATCTTAGAAAATAATACAAATAAAATACTAACCGAACTAAAACCAAATCAAGAAGTTTCGATTAATAAAAACACGCGTTTTTTGGATAGGCATACATTCGATCCCGATAATTATATATCATGGACCTTTGATGAACTCATTTTTGATTATTCATCGACAGATGAAGTATTCTCAAAGATGGAAAACTGGTATGGTGTAAATATTAAAGTTGTATCACCTAAAGAAAATTTGAGGTACAGATTTAGAATTAAAACCGAAACTCTTACCGAAATACTTGAACTAATGAATAAAATGACACCATTGAAATATCATATTAATGGAAAGGAGGTGACCATAATCTATAAATAGAATACCATGAAAAAAGGGTGTAAAGAACGGCCATTCTTTACACCCCGAAGATAGCAATGCCCTTATTCTTAATAGTTTATTAAGCTGTGTAATTTACGTAGCTTATACGAGGCTTGCTTATTTTCAAATGTAATTAAAAAACATCAATTACTAATCTTAAAATTCAATTAAATGCTAAAGAAACTCACTTTAATCGTTTGTTGTAGCTTGACTATCTTCATATTGCCGATAAAAGCACAGCAAACTGTAAATTTAAATATGAAGGATGTTAGTTTAGAAACTTTGATAAAAACAATAGAGAAAACTACAAATTATACTTTCATGTTTGATAATACACTAGACCTTTCAGAGAAAGTTAATGTAAACTATAAAGATACTTCAATTAAAACAGCTTTAGATAAAGTCTTTCAGGGAAAGGGAATTATATATGAAATTTCTGGGAATCAGATAGTTCTAAGAAAAGAGGAGCAGGGTATAAGCCAGAATAGGCCTTTGCAAAAGGTAACAGGTACAGTGATCGATAAGGATGGATTTGCACTGATCGGTGTTACTGTAAAAGGAGGTGATCAAGGAACGGTTACTGATGTAGATGGAAAATTTGAAATCTCAGTGCCTAAAGGAACGAATATCACATTTAGTTATATTGGCTTCTCCAATCAGGAAGTAAAAGCTTCCGATTCACCTCTAAGAGTCTTGATGCATGAAGATAATACTCTTTTGAGTGAGGTTGTAGTAGTGGGTTACGGTACAATGGAGAAAAGAGCCGTTACAAGTTCCATTACTTCATTGAGCAGTAAAGACTTGGTACAAGGTGTTGGTGGCGCTAGTATAGCTACTGCTTTACAAGGAAAAGTATCAGGATTGGTTATATCAGGTACATCGAGCCCTAATTCGAGTAATGAAATTCAGTTGCGTGGGGTCGGTTCCATTAATGCCGGTCAGCAGCCTTTGGTAGTTATAGATGGAATACCAGGCGGGGATATTCGTTCAGTAAATCAGGAAGATATATTATCTATAGATGTGTTAAAAGATGCATCAGCCGGAGCTATTTATGGAACACGTGCGGCTGCCGGAGTTATCCTTATCACAACCAAGCAAGGACAATCTACAGACGAAGGTCGTATAAAGTTCACATATACAGGAGAGTTTACTACAGAATCAATTCGTAAAAAACCGGAAGTTTTGTCTGCACAAGAATATCTGGAGTACAATAGGGGGAAAGATTATGGTGGAGATACTAACTGGTACGATGAATTGACAAAGGATCTTCCATTTTCACATCGTCAGGTTTTTAATGTGACAGGTGGAACTAAATATTCAAATGTTTATGCAACATTTACTACTCAAGATCAAAAAGGAGTTGTTATTAACGATTCAAGAAAAGATTATTCAGCTCGCATAAATGCGAACTTCAAGTTTATAGATAATTTTTTAGAATTAAAAACCCATGCTGCATACAGACAAGCAAAGAGAACTAATCATCAGCCAAATTTCAATCAGGCTTTGAAGTCTAATCCAACACGTCCAGCTTATAATCCAAACGACCCAAGCAATACTGGCTATAATATCTGGCTTGGAGGTTGGGAAGATTTTAATGCATTGGCCGAAAGTAATTTGAAGAATAATGGAGGACTTGATAAATGGCTGAATGGTGATGTTACGATAAAATTGAATTTCACTCCTGAATTTTCATTTCAGACAACAATTGGTTATCAAAATAGACAGTGGGATTTTCATGAATATACTTCTCGATGGACAAAAGAAATGCAGGAAGCAAAACGTACAGGAAGAGCAAAGCTTGGTATAGATAAAAGAGACGATGTTTCTTTAGACTCTTATGCAAATTATATAAAAGATTTTAATGGGCATAGCATAAATGCCACAGCGGGATATAGTTTCTTTGAAACAAATCGTGAAAAGTGGGATATGACCAATTTCAATTTTCCGGTCGATGCTATTGATGTTTGGGATATGAATGCCGGGACATATCTTTCGGATGGAGAAGCTGAAATGTCTTCGTCTAAAGATGCACGAGAGCGTCTGATTGCTTTTTTCGGGCGTGCGAATTATTCATACAAAGATAAATATATGGTTACGGCAAGTCTGCGCCATGAAGGTTCTTCTAAGTTTGGAAAAAATAATCGTTGGGGAGATTTTTGGTCTTTATCTGGAGGCTGGCGGATTTCAGAAGAATCATTTATGGAAAATCTTAGTTTTATTAATGATTTAAAATTAAGAGTTGGCTATGGAATAACCGGTAATAATGGTTTCTCGGCAGGTAAATCAACTTTGATGTATGGGTCGGATCAATGGTGGTTTATAAATAATGAATGGGTTCGTACATTCGGATCTACCCATAACGTCAATCCTGACTTGAAGTGGGAAGAGAAGAAGGAGCTTAATTTCGGGTTAGACTATTCATTATTTAATAATCGTTTATATGGTAAATTAGATGTCTACAAGCGTAAGGTAGACGGTATGCTGTATAATATAAATGTACCTCAACCACCCTATGTCCATTATGATATGATTGTAAATGCAG
>NZ_JAEPKU010000127.1 GCF_016652235.1 Dysgonomonas sp. Marseille-P4677 | reverse complement strand
TTATAATAGTAGATGCGGGGAAAATTAGAATTTTCCCCGCATCTACAAATATCTTAATAAGTCTTACTTATTGTCCTGTACCATATGTTTCTTCATAAGGCTGAATTATTACCCAACCGTCGCCTTCAAACATCATTTGTATGCTTTCTCCACTACCGCGACCAATAAATGTTTTTAGTGAAACATCAGTTTTGATGGATGGAGTAAGATTGCCCGACCAAGCCACGGTTGCATTAGGGTCTGTAAAAACAGGATGTCCGGGTTTAACTAATAGGGTCAAAGGTTGTCCGTGGGTTGTAACAGCTACATGTCCTGTTCCACTCAAACGAACCTGAAAAAGACCGCCACCTACAATACCGGCAACGCTTTTCATCATTTTAATATCAGATTTGACATTTTCTTCGTGAGCCAGGATGTCGTTTCCATTTACATTAATGGCTTCGTTTTCTAAATACAAAATACGGATTCTTTTTCCTAGATCAGCGGCGTATACTTTTCCGGTTCCTGATGTTTTCATCATCGTAGTGCCTTCTCCGGACATTGCTTTCTTTAGCAGATTGCCGACACCTTTGCTAAGCATGCCTTCTCTGACAAATTTCACGTTACCGTCGTAAGCTACCATTGCTCCCTTTTTCAACATAACCGTTTGGTTATTGATGTTCAACTCTAACATGTAAGGGCTTTCAAGTTGGAAGAAAGCATTCTTCGAATCGTCCTGAACTGTTTCTTCGATAAAAGCTTTAATTGAATACTTGTTCATAATGGTGTAAGGTTTTTAATTAGGTTTATATTAATAATAGATTTTGCCGTTTTGTGTATAAGCGACAAATGTAGAGTTTAAAAAAACGTAACCAAAGAAATTATTAGATTTTTATATAAATTTTCTTTTTATATAAAATATTGCCTACCAGCCAGCATATGCTTACAAACAATATGGCATAAAGCAAGGAGCCGAAATAATCACCGAAAGACGGTTGTAGAACGACAGAATATATAATTTTTTTAGCTGATATTAATTCATTTTCATATGTAAAGAAAGGTTGTCCTGCTAATATCGCTATTACTCCTGCCAGTACATATATAAATAAAGGATTGACCCCAAACGACTCGAAGAATACGCTCCACCGTTTGTAACCCTTTATATCTATTATCCAGATTAGAAGAGCAAGCAATAATGAAGCTAATCCACATGTGGCAAGAACAAATGTGGGAGACCATATTTTTTTATTGATCGGACATCCATAGCTGAGGAGGAATCCTGCAAATGCAAGAATTGTTCCAATAATGAACAATTGAGTTATCCGCTGTTGATTGTCTTTTATAGTCATAAGTACCGCACCACAACAAAATCCGATAAGCACATGGGCTATTGCCGGAATTGTACTGAGTAGACCTTCGGGATCGAGTGCCAATCCTGAATCTTTATACATATGATCGATACCTAAGACTGCTTGGTCTACAATGGAAATGATATTTTGTTCGCTACGTTCGAATCCATTGCCAAAAAGTAAGAGAAGAAAATAACCAATCAGAGTGACTGCTATGATATGGGGTATATATTTGTGTTTTACCGTTATTGCTACAATAGAAGCCACGCAGTATGTTAATGCTAATCTTTGCATAACTCCTAATATACGTATATGTTCGAAGTTGCTTATCGCTTTAAAGAAGCGTTCTAAAAAACCGATATCTTCGGCTTGGAGAGAGCGATAGGTTGAAAAAGAAATTGAGAACCACGATAATCCGACACCAATTAAGAATATAATAATGGTGCGTTTGATTATTTTGAATAGAGTTGGTGTAGTGAGTTCGAAATTAAATTTTCGCAGTGATATATAGGTTGATATTCCCATTATGAACATAAAAAATGGGAATACAAGATCTGTGGGAGTAAGCCCATGCCATATTTCGTGTTTTAAAGGCGCATAAGTGGTGCTCCCTGATCCTGAATTATTAACTAATATCATACCTGCAATTGTAATTCCACGTAGTACATCTAGTGCTAGTAGTCGTCCGGAAGGTTTTTCTGTCATGTCTTAGAAAATGTTAACAATATATCTATATGTGCAAAAATAGAAGTTTTACTTTTATGGACAATTGAAAACCGGATATTTAACAATAAATATCCGGTTTTGTTGTATTTGTTAAAATAAGGTTATTCTACCAAGGCAAAGTCTAGTTGCTTCCTTTCCAGATTAGCTCTGGCTACTTTAATTTTTAAAGGATCTCCCAAACTGTATGTGCGTTTGTTACGTCGTCCACGAAGGCAATAGTTTTTTTCGTCAAATTCGTAAAAGTCATCATCCAAATCTCGTATCGGAATCATCCCTTCACACTTGTTCTCGTTTATTTCGGCATATAGTCCCCATTCGGTAATTCCTGATATAACGGCATCAAATATTTGTCCCAATTTGTCAGACATATATTCTACTTGTTTGTATTTGATCGATGCACGTTCCGCATTTGCAGCCAATTGCTCCATTTGTGAGCTGTGTTCACATTTGCTTTCATATAATTGTTTGCTTACACTTCGCTCTCCATTCAGGTATCTTGTTAATAGACGATGTACCATCATATCGGGGAAACGACGGATCGGAGATGTGAAATGTGTATAATATTCAAATGCCAGACCATAGTGTCCTATATTTACCGTAGAGTATACTGCTTTGGCCATTGCCCGGATTGCGATAGTTGAAATAAGATTTTCTTCAGCAGTGCCGCTTACTTCATCAAGCAGATGATTTATTGATTTAGATACGGCGGTTTTAGTTCCATCGACTTTTATTTTATATCCGAAGCGGCGAATAAATTCGGATAGATTCTCCATCTTTTCTGCATTCGGAAGGTCGTGTATACGATAGACAAATGTTTTTGCCGTTTTGTTTTTTTGTACGTTTCCTATAAATTCGGCGACAGTACGGTTTGCCAGGAGCATAAACTCTTCTATCAGCTTGTTTGAATCTTTTGCATATTTGAAATATACACTAATTGGTTTTCCTTTCTCGTCTATTTCAAATCTGACTTCATGACGGTCGAATGCTATTGCTCCATGATCGAATCGTTTGCTCCTTAACTTTTTCGCAAGATCGTTCAGTTTTAATATTTCTATATTGAAGTCTCCCTCACCGGTTTCGAGTATAGTTTGTGCTTCTTCGTATGTAAACCGTCTATCGGAGTGTATCACAGTACGGGTTATACGACTTTTCTTTATATTTGCTTCTTCATCAAGCTCGAATATAACCGAGTAGCATAGTTTGTCCTCATTCGGTCGGAGAGAGCAAAGACCATTACTGAGATGTTCCGGAAGCATCGGTATGGTTCTGTCTACCAAATAAATGGATGTAGCTCTGTTTTCGCCTTCTTTATCTATAATATCGCCTTCTTTTACATAGTGCGTCACGTCTGCAATATGTACACCTACTTCCCAGCGTCCGTTTTTCAATTGCTTTATAGATAATGCATCGTCAAAGTCTTTAGCGTCGCGTGGGTCTATAGTAAAGGTTGTTGTATTTCTAAAGTCTTCGCGTTTGGCTATCTCCTCTTCTGTTATTAGATCAGATATAGTATTGGCGTAGGCTTCTATTTTTTCAGGATACTTATACGGTAGGCCGAATTCAGCCAGGATAGCATTCATTTCAGTATTGTTTTCACCAGCTTGTCCGAGTATATCTATTACTTTTCCAATTGGATTTTTTGCTTTCTTCGGCCATTCTACTACCTCAACAAGAGCTTTATCTCCGTCTTTACCTCCTTTTAAATTATCTTTTGGTATGAAAATATCATTTGCGAGAATTTTACTGTCCATTACAAGGAAAGCAAATTGCTTCTGAACATCTAGTGTACCGACAAAGGTAGTTTGTTTACGCTCTAGTATTTCCAATACTTCAGCTTCAGCATCGCGTCCTTTGCGTTTAGCCAACATTTGTACTTTTACACGGTCTCCATTCATCGCATGTGCCGAATTTCGCTCCGCTACAAATATCTGAGTGTTGTCACTATCTTTTCCTTCATCAGGTGTGAAGAAGTTTTTACCATTACTCCTTCTCTCAAACGTTCCTTCAAGGAATAAGCCGCGATTATTCGATTTGTATTTGCCCCGGGTTGTTTCTATGATGAAAGCATCCTCTATAAGGTCATCGATAATGTTAGCTGTCAATTGTTTTTCGGCAGGTTTCTTAAGACCTAATTTTTCAACTATTTGCTTGTGGCTATAAGATTCATCAGAATTTTTATTGAAAAAATTGACAATACTATTTATTATGTCCTTTTTTGTTTTCCTTTTATCTCCTTTGTGCGGCGTTTTATTTTTACTCATGAGCTTATTTGGTATTTTGTCAAATTCTTTGTTTAAAAAACATTCTATTCTAAGAAATGTTTACTTATCAATAATGTGATTGTAATTCTCAAATGTACAAAAAAGAATTAAATTGTGTAATTTTGTATCCCAATTAAGTAATAGTATTATTTGATCGTATTTTTAAGATATATGATATTAGTATTTATTACATTTCTGATTATAGTAAATAGGTCTGCGACCTAAAAAAATAGAAGATAATGCCTTGTATATTAAATATTGAAACTGCAACGGAGGTTTGCTCGGTAGTTGTTGCTAAAGACGGACAAATTGTTTATCAAAAAGAAGAAACCAAAGGACCTTCTCATGCAGTTCTTTTGGGAGCATTTGTCGATGAGGCTATCAGAGAACTTCGAACAAAAGGTATAGTATTGGATGCTGTCGCTGTTAGTTGTGGCCCGGGTTCTTATACCGGATTGCGTATTGGTGTATCAGAGGCTAAAGGGCTTTGCTTTGGCATGAATATTCCATTGATCGCTTTAAGTTCTTTAAAAATCATGGCCAATGGAGTCTTGAAAGATCATAGTTTAGAAAGTGACGCATTACTCTGTCCAATGATAGATGCACGTCGTATGGAGGTGTATGATGTCCTTCTGAATGCGAAGTTGGAGGAAGTTCGTCCAATTACGGCAGATATTATCGACGGCGATTCTTTCGCTCAATATTTTGATAAATATAAAATTATTTTTTTCGGTAATGGCGCTGGAAAATGTAAAGATGTATTGCATCATAATGGTGCATCATTCCTCGAAGGCATTTATCCGCGTGCTTTAGATATGGTAAGTCTAGCCGAAGATGCTTATATGAACGAGAAATTTGAAGATGTTGCTTATTTCGAGCCGTTTTACCTAAAAGAATTTGTGGGTACTACTCCTAAAAATAAGGTATTGACAGACATAGAGAAATAGAAAGCTTGTAAGCAAAATAACTCTATATTTCTTTTCCTAATTACCACTTTTATATATAAAATACACTAAAATATTTTTTACTTTCACAAGTATTCGTATATTTACTAAAAAATAGTAGGATTACGTAATTTTTGAATATATGGAAAAGCTTACTCACCAGGAAGAAACGATTATGTTACACATTTGGCAACTAAAAGAATGTGTAGTAAAAGATATAATAAATGAAATACATGATCCTAAGCCGCCTTATACTACAGTGGCTTCAGTCGTTCGTAATCTGGAGCAAAAAGGATATTTGAATTCAAAAAAATATGGCAATGTTTGGGTTTACACTCCCAAGGTAGAAGAAGATGAATACAAAAAAGTATTTATGTCGAATGTCGTGAAAAGCTATTTTGAAAATTCGTATAAGGAGTTGGTCTCCTTTTTTGTAAAAGAGGAGAAAATATCGCCTGAAGAATTGCTGGAAATAATGCAAATGATAGAAAAAGGTAAAAGTTAACCCGAAATAAGAGACGCCATGGATAACACTATTATAGCATATTTAATAAAGGCATCAGTTGCCTTAGGCCTATTTTATGGGGTCTATATCTTATGTCTGAAAAAAGATACATTTCTGAAATTAAGGCGATTCTTTTTCTTATTTGCAATTCTGTTTTCATTGTTATTTTCTTTGTTTAATGTTGAGATACCAATGACCGAAGAATCTGTTCAGATTCCAACCTATTGGCTTTCAGATATAGAGCTGAGCGATGTCTCTGTTGATGGTTCAGCCGAAAAGCCGTTGAGTGGATGGACTGTAGCCTTACTGCTTTTATCTACAGTTTCAGTCTTTTTTGCATGCAGATTTTTAATACAATTATTCAGCATTTTTAAGCTAAGAATAAGTAATGAGTCTGAAAAAATATCGGAGTTCCGTATTATAAAAATGAAAGAAGTCAAAACTTCTCCATTTTCTTTCTTTCATTGGATATTCATTAATTCTGAGACGGGTACTTCGGTAGAGTTAGCTGAAATAATAGCCCACGAGCAAATTCATGTTAAGCAATATCATTCTATCGATGTGGTATTGTCGGAGATTTTATGTGTTTTTTTCTGGTGGAATCCTTTTGTGTGGTTGCTTAAAAATGAAATGAAAATAAATTTAGAGTATCTGGCAGATAAGGGTGTTTTGGATGCAGGTTTCGATACAAAGGCGTATCAATATATATTACTACAGGTTTCGAATAAAAATACAGGTATACCACTTATTAATAATTTCAATGTATCACAACTTAAGAAACGAATTACTATGATGAATAGAAAGAAAAGTTCAATATTCCTATCAGTAAAATATTTGCTGATTGTTCCGGTTGGAGTAGCTCTAATTCTTGGAAATGCTGTGCAGGCATCGTCAGATCTTATGGGTATTATTGCTCAGAATGAATCTTTAGTCGAAGAATATATAACCGAAGGGCAACAAGTTCCTCAAAAAAAGGATGGAGTTTTTGTAACAGTAGATAAGATGCCGATGTATCCCGGAGGGGAATCTGCAATGCATAAATTTATTAATGAAAATATGAAATATCCGGTAGCTGCTCAGACAGCGGGGATACAAGGGCGGGTAATCGTTAGATTTATTGTAAAAAGTACCGGAGATCTTAGCGATATAATTATTATTCGTGGCGTTGAAAAGCAACTTGATGATGAAGCAATACGAGTGATAAAAGCAATGCCCAAGTGGAATCCCGGTCAGCAAAAAGGCAAAGATGTTGATGTGTATTATACATTACCGTTTGTTTTCAGGTTAGCAGGAGCTAAGAAGATGAAAGAATCCGGGAGTTCTAATGAAACAGTTGTTGTGGGTTATGGTACTCAAAATGATAAAAAATCGGCTGTAGGTGTTGCCTCTTTACAAGAAGCTAAATCAGGAGAGGTGCCGGATCATGCGTTTGTAACCGTAGAAGATATGCCTATGTTTCCCGGTGGTGAATCAGCGATGCATGCTTTCATTAGCGAAAATTTGAAATATCCCGTAGCTGCTCAAACAGCAGGTATTCAGGGGCGTGTAACAGTAAGGTTTATTGTGAGTAAGATAGGAGAGATAAGTGATGTAAATGTGATCAGAGGTGTTGACCCTGCTTTAGACGCAGAGGCAGTACGTGTTGTAAAAGCAATGCCTAATTGGACCCCGGGCAAGCAAAATGGTATAGATGTTCCGGTATATTTTACCTTGCCGATTGTTTACAGACTGAAAGGTAAAACAGATAATAGACCAAACTTATTTGTTTCCGGGGAGAAAATTATAACCGAAAGTGAATATAAGGAGATGGTGAGCGAAGCAAAATCAGATCCGAATGCGATGATGGTGGAGATTGTATTGAATGATGCTGAAGCGATAAAGATATATGGTGAGAAGGCTAGAGGTAAGCGTGTTATAGATGTGAAAAAAGTAAAGAAATAATATGGTAGGCCTAATATTGCTTTTTGACATATAGATAGATGCTTAATCTTTTATCTAATCAATTAACCTATTGACAAGTGAAAAAACGAGTAATTTTATTTTGTCTCCTTTCTTTTGGAGTTGCATCTCTATTCTCCCAGAATTTTCCAAATTTGCTCTCGGATTATCTTCGCAATTTTCAGTATCAAAAAGCTCTCGATTATATAGATAGTCAAGAGCAGACAAAAGAACTTCTTGTCCAAAAAAGTCTTTGCTATAAAGCCCTAGGTGATTATAAGAAATCTCTTGAAGTTCTGTATCCCTTATCGAAAGAATATGAAGGAGATATCCAAATAATAACAGAAATGGCATTCTGTTATGAGGCTTTGTCTCAAAGACAATTAAGCGTTGATTGTTATAATGAACTTATTCGGCTCGATTCGTCTAATGTATATTTCAAGATGCAAAAAGCAGACTTGTTATATCAACAAGGTAAATATCGACAATCATTAGATTTATTTAAGTATATAAATGAAGAACATCATATGTCTAATGCCTTGAAAAGAATTGGACAGTGTTATGAAAAATTGAATATGCCCGATAGTGCTATGGCGTATTTTAAAACCGCTTGGCTGGCTAATTCCAATGATGGTTTTTCTGCAGGAAGCCTAGTTAATCTATGTCTGAAGAATAGTCGTACTATTGAGGCTGTAGCATATTCAGATCTGTATATGGAAACAGATACGACAAATCAACAAATGAATTTGCTGAATGCTCTCAGTTATTATAGTATGGATGACTATGACGAAGCGATTGTCCGATTCAAAAAATGTTATAACAGGGGGGATAGTTCATTGGTTGTGTTACGGAGTTTGGGGATCTCATATTATTCCATGAATGATAGTTATAACGCACAGCCGTTCCTGGAAGAAGCTTTCAGGCAGGACACAACAAATAATAATGTATTATATTGTCTTGCTGTAGCTTGCAACGATATGGGGGAGCATAAAAAAGCAATACCGTATTTTATTAAGTTATTAGATCGAACTATACCTCCCGATCTGACATTGTTTCTTTATTATCGGAATTTAGCCTCTGCTTACGATAAAGGAGCTCATTATCGGGAGGCGGCAGATACTTACACCAAGGCATTAGCATACGGTGGAGAGAATCAGAAAATGAATTTATACTATACAATTGGAAATCTCTACGAACATTCTATCAAAGATCGAAAAAAGGCATTGGAATATTTTACGTTATATCAAATCAGTTTAGCCGATTATATTAAAGAATTAAAAAACAAAGAAGGTGTTGAACCGAAAGAAATAGAAGAGGCCGAATTTAAAGCAAAGCATCTGGATTCTCATGTGTCGAAACTAGAAAATGAAGTTCCAAATATACAGATGCGGAACTAGCTTATTAGGCCCCAGTTATATTTGTTACCGCCTAATTTTCGCAGCTGTCTTTTTAGTATAAGATTATCAGGTTTTTCCATCAAAGGATCTTCTTCCAAGATTTTTTGTGCTACTTCGCGAGCATATTGTACTATTTCACCATCACGTACAAGGTTGGCTATCCGCAGATTGAATGGAATGCCGCTTTGTTGTGTTCCTTCAAGGTCTCCGGGGCCTCGTAGTTTAAGGTCTGCTTCAGCTATTTCAAAGCCATCATTACTCTCTACCATAATATTTATACGCTTGCGTGTTTCGGCGGAAAGCTCATATGGAGTAACCAGTATGCAATATGATTGGTCTGCTCCACGTCCTACTCGCCCCCTTAGCTGGTGAAGCTGGGAAAGACCGAAACGTTGGGCCGATTCAATTACCATTACCGAGGCGTTGGGTACGTTAACTCCCACCTCTATAACTGTAGTTGCAACCATTATTTGTGCTTCGTTTGTCACAAATTTTTGCATTTCAGCATCCTTTTCTTTAGGCTTCATCTTGCCATGCACTTTGCATACAGTATAATCGGGAAATACCTCTTTTATATGCTCGAATCCTTCTTCCAGGTTTTTTAAATCCAGTTTTTCGCTTTCCTCGATCAATGGGTATACCATATATACCTGACGTCCTTCTTCTAGCTGTTTCCGAATAGACTGATACAATGCACCTCGTTTTTTATCATACTGGTGAATAGTTTGTATCGGTTTACGTCCGGGAGGAAGTTCATCGATAACAGAGACATCAAGGTCTCCATATATAGTCATAGCCAGAGTACGTGGAATAGGAGTGGCTGTCATTACCAGAATATGAGGAGGATTGACATTTTTTGTCCACAATTTTGCTCTTTGAGCTACTCCAAAACGATGTTGTTCATCTATTACCACTAGTCCGAGGTTCGCAAACTGTACTGTATCCTCTATCAAAGCATGAGTGCCTACTAATATCTGAAGGTCATTTGTTAACAGGGCATTATGTATCCGTTCTCGATCTTTTTTCTTGGTAGAGCCGGTGAGTAATTCTACGTTTACGTCCATATCTTTCAAAAATTCTTTTATGGTATGGAAATGTTGAGTCGCCAGTATTTCGGTAGGAGCCATCAGGGCGGCCTGAAAACCATTATCGAGAGCTATCAGCATCAACATCAGGGCCACAAGTGTTTTTCCACTACCGACATCCCCCTGCAGCAGGCGA
The DNA here is from genome assembly GCF_016652235.1 of Dysgonomonas sp. Marseille-P4677. Classification (GTDB taxonomy): domain Bacteria; phylum Bacteroidota; class Bacteroidia; order Bacteroidales; family Dysgonomonadaceae; genus Dysgonomonas. The sequence continues at coordinate 2,446 of NZ_JAEPKU010000127.1, read as the reverse complement.
TTCATTTGCTCTCCCGTCGCCATGTCTTGCCGTATTTCTTTGATAATACGCTTTTGCGCATTAGTGAGTGGGAACGGAAGGTTCTGCTCGTAGAAAGTATTGAGGTAACCACCTACTTTAGTGAATACGGAACCTTTTAGCTTCGATTTGCGATCGGCTGTATACCTTAATATATTGAGTTGGATATAAAATAGTTCTTCAAATTTCAGTCTGTACTGAGCTTCTCTTAATAAAGTTGCATTTTCGGGAAAATGAGCATTGCGCATAGCTTGTTTCAGTCCCATCAAATGAGATTCTTTTATCACTTTCTCAGGTAATGTTTCTGCCAGATTTTTTACTACAGACGTGAATGCGGCTGCCATTATCTTTTGCATTGCTTTCGAATTTAGATAATGGTTTTTCATCTTTTCCGTCGTATTGTAGTATGGCATCAACCCGGTCGGACGTTTTTCTTCATCGATATAGGGATCAATATCCGGATGCGCTATATTAAATTTATCACCAAACATGGTCGGCTTGCCAAAAACTATATATGGAGAATTTACTCTGTATTTGTCTTCAATAAACCTTGCTCCCTGAAACCAAACCAAATCAATAAACCCAGTGCCATCGGTAAAATGTGCCACAAGGCGTTTTTTTCGCCCTTCACCGAACGTTTCAAATGCTGTGATTCTGCCTTTAATTTGTATATAAGGCATATTTCCATCTATTTCATGAATGAAGTAGATTCGGCTTCGATCTATATATTTATATGGAAAATAATAAAGTAGATCTTCCACCGAGAATACATTAATTTCTTTATTCAGTATTTCGGCTTTTCTGGGTCCTACTCCAGCTAAAAACTTTATGTCTGTCTGCGATTGATCCATCATTATCTTAAATCCAAAACCGTATTGTGTTGTAAAGTTAAAATATTTTGTTTGATTATAGATTCTATTCCCGATTTTAAGAGGAATGTTCAGTTTATAAAATTAGAGAGGCTTGCTTTTTATGTACTAAAATTTATTACGATCGATTTTGATGAAGAATATTAAATAAGTTTTTCTATATTGCAAATGTTATTAGAAATGGATCAAATCGTTAAATTGTTACATAAATTACACAAATTGGAAGCTGTCTTATTTATTAAATGTTAATTAACAATTCGTGTGGTGTTTTTCTCCTTTAGAAGTATATATTTGTACTGTATTATTATGAAAAACATAAAGGAGAGACTATTTTAGCAATGTTTAAGCTGAAGTTAGTATTTGTGACGAACTATTAGACTTTAAAAATAGATAGTTATCCTGTTAAATAACACTTATTATTGATGTTATGAGAATTGGAATAGATATAGATGGCACGAGCATGCGATTAGGCATTGTCGATGGAGGGGAGATTTTTAGAAAACTTGTTGTTCCTGCACGAGCCGATGAATCGGAAGAAGTCATAATTAATCATTTGATAGAATCAATCAGAAAAATAATCAACTCTAATATTAGAGGTATAGGGATTGGCGTTTCGGCTATCGTGAAAACTGACAAAGGGATAGTTCAGGATGCCATTAATATACCATCGTGGAAAAGAGTTCCTCTTAAAGATATCCTCGAAAAAGAATTTAAAGTTCCCGTTTTTGTAAATAACGACTCCAACTGCTTTGCTTTTGGAGAGCGCTATTATGGTGAAGGTACTCTATATCGTGATATAATATGTGTAACCTTAAGCCTGGGAGTAGGGACCGGAATTATTATTAATAATGAATTATATAACGGATTTAATACAGGTGCCGGAGAAATAGGTAGCCTGCCGTATTTGTATTCAGACTATGAGCGTTATTGTGGAGAGAAATTTTTTATACGTAACGATACTACAGTCGAAGAAGCATATAGATTGGCTCTGGAAGGTGACGCTAGAATGCTCGCCTTATGGGGAGAATTGGGAGAGCATATAGGTAGTCTTATCAAAACAATCCTTTTTACTTACGATCCACAAGCTATTATTTTAGGTGGGACTATCGTGAAAGGATACGAATTGTTTTCTGAGAAAATGTACGAAAGTGTATATAAATTCCCATTCCAAGATACAGTAGAGCGGATTAAGATATTATTATCGAGAAGAGAAGACGTTAATCTTCTGGGAGCTGCAGCTCTTGTTCTTTAAAGCCTCTATATGTTCGATATGAAAACAGTTTTCAAACATAAATTATATATAAAATAACTTTAATATGAGATTAGATTTAAGTTCACAAATCGTATTGGATAGGGTACCACAACGTTACTATCGTCCTGAAAATGAATTTGAGCTGTCGGCTCTTACACGATATGAAAAAGTACCGACTGAAATATATGAATCATCTGTTGAAGCGTCTATACATATTGCTAAACAAATAGCAAAAAGGATTAAAGAGAAACAGGCGACAGGTTCTCCATTTGTATTGGCTTTACCAGGTGGACATTCTCCACAAACG
>NZ_JAEPKU010000126.1 GCF_016652235.1 Dysgonomonas sp. Marseille-P4677 | reverse complement strand
GTGTGTATAAGAGACAGATGATGGAGTATTTGATCAGATCGGGGCGAAAACGAATACTTCACCTAGCAGGTCCTCAAAGAATACCTAATACAGAAGACAGAAAAAGAGCTTATAAAGACTCATTGTCCAAATTTAAAATACCTTTCGATCCGGAATTAATGATAGAGGGGGAAAACGAGCGTTCGGAGGGAGAGCGTGTGATAAAAAACTTCTTAAGTAAGAATATTCCTTTTGATGCTATCTTTAGTTTCGGCGAAACATTGGCAATTGGCGCATTAAACTATATGCTATCACAAGGTATTAAGGTTCCTGAGGATGTGGCTGTTTGTGGATTTTCAGGTACTTATTTGAGTACAATTGTTACTCCACAATTAACGGCCATACAGCAACCTTTTGAAGAAATGGGACAAGTGTCGGCTAAAGAAATAATAAAAAGGATAAATGAACCGGATTCCCCTTGCGAAACTATTACCTTAGATGCTGAGATAGTGATCAGACAGTCGACTTAATATTTGCAGCATTAATATTTATTTGAAACTCTCAAAAAAATATCCGTCAGTAAAGCTAATCTTACTGACGGATGAATAAATATCTTGTCAAATAAACTTTTACGTTTATTTAGAATAGTCTAATATCACCATTTAATTTATTAAGTGAAAGAGCCTTAGAGGCTATAATTTACTTTCCTCTAAGACTCTTTTCAATAATTATTTATGTATAATAAGTTTTAATTTGTCATATTAAGTACTTTTAAACCTGTAGATGTCAATACTTCCAATCTGAGTTCGTTATTCTTTTTTCTTAAAACCATAACAGTACCATCTTTTGTTGATTTCCCACCTCCAATGATTACAGGAAAATTGTTGCTTAAACTACCTTTTGGATGATAAGCAAAACGGTGGGTATGCCCATGTATACTAAAATTAAAAGGAGCTGATTGTAATAATGGATGCCATAATTCTAAGCAAGGATTATATCCTTTTGAAGATAGTCCATAAATTGGAATATGATGTATAAGTACTCTTTTGTTTGCATTTATAAAATCTTTATTCTTAATTTCAGCTTTTATAAAATCAGCTTGATCAATACGTAATTTAGTGAAATTATTCAAATTGTAGTATACAGAGGTTGAATCAGGTTTATCTTCTCCACAATCTAGCATGACAAAACGTGTATCTCCCCAATTAAAAGCCCCATATGTTTTATCATCTATATAATCAAACAATTCTCTAAGTTTTATTGAATAAGCATTTCTTATTTCATGATTTCCTCGTAAATAAATGGCCGGATGTTCGGCAGCGTTAATCTTTTCGTTTATGTATGATAAAAAGTCTACTGACACATCTTCGTTTTTAGGATCATCAATTATATCTCCATTGAAAAAAACAAGATCGAAATCTATATTCTTTATCTGATATATGAGTGAATCCATCAACTCTTTATTTCTATGGAGGTCGTTAAATATTAATGCAGTAAAGTCTTTTTCATTCGATGCAGGTAGTTTAAAAGAATATATATCAGAGTATACAGTATCTCCGAATTCTTTTTTATAGGCTTCATATAAAGTCATTTCACGGGAGCAAACACGATAATAATATTTTATCCCGGGTTTTAAGTTATTCAATCTTATTTTATGCTTTTTATTATAGCATACAACTTGTCCATCGGCTAAAGTTTCAGCTTTGATCCATTGTTGTTTATCGGTACTGTACTCCACCCAACTATGAACCGGCACATTAGTGAGCCACAATATGGAGATACCATTATTTGTCGGATTTTGAAGATAAGGCTTTGTTCTGAATATCTTAGATTTATCTGTCTTCAACCTTACGTCGACAAAGAGAGGTCTATGATCGGAGGCAACTTGTTCGTCTACAACTTGTCTGGAAATAACAGAATATGTGCTTCCATTATGATAACCATATATAAAATCGATACATCTCATATTATTCCCTGAGCCTATAGTCGCTTGTTTTGGATTATTCAAAACAGTAAACTTTTCGGACATAGATGTTTGCATGGGAGATTCTATTGTATCATTTATATCTCCAGCCAGGAACAAAGGCTTATCTATATCTTTGATCGCTTCAAGTATTATAGGAACAGATAAATTTCTATCCTCTTCATTTAGGGATAAATGAGTGCAACATAAAACATATTTAGCGAACTCGACAATGAGCAATAATCGCTTCTCTTCCCGGCCGGGTAGTTGTACAGTTCTTGAATTCAAAGGCTTTTCTTTCGAAAGTATTCCTATTCCATATTTTCCACCTTTATAATCGATAGCTGCTCCATATGTTGGGTACATCAATGTACGGTCAGCGATTTCTTTCAAAACGAAGTGTTTATTTCGAGATGTGACGCTATCTAGTTCCTGAAGTGCTACTGCATCAGGAGCAATATTCAGTATGACATTAGCTATTCTATCATAATCGGTGACATTGTCCATTCCAATACAATTATGTGTATTGTATGATAAGATTCTGATAGAATTTTCTTCTTTAGGGAGAACATTTTGGGCAGTTAATAAGGTAGAAGAAAAAAGTAATAGGATCGAACAGATCGTTAAAGTTTTCATCTTGAATATTAGTTTAGTTAGTTAAAATTTCTGTACCGACAATTTACAAAAATATTGCAATTAATGCGGTACAGAAAGTAATAAAAAAGAGTGCTTATTTTTTTCTAGTTAACACCATCTTCCCAACCGGGATTCTGCGTAAGATTCTTATTCAATAATCGTTCTTGAATAGGTATCGGATATAAATAATCTTTGTTTTCATCCCATTTTTTCTTAATTTGAGGATTTACAACAATATTACCACTTGTTCCATTCTCCAGTTTAATATCACTATTCAGCTTTAGATACTGAATATTACCCAGATTTGGTTTTGTTTTTTCATATATACAGACATCAGGTTTAGAATCTCCATCCAAATCGAAAGCCCCAACAGAAGGGAAATACATACCTTTAAATTGCTCTGCTAGAATAGAGGCAGCTTTCCAACGAATAATATCATCCCATCTGAAATTTTCCATAACTAATTCTATGCTGCGTTCTCTCCTTATTTCTAGAAGTACACCTTTATTTGAACCTGAAACTGCAGGGTATAATTTCACTAAATAAGGGTCTGGATTAGTATTAGCTTCGGTCAAAATCAAATTAGGCATACGAACTCTATCTCTCAATAGCTTGATAGACTTGTCAATATCTTGTTGAGTTAAAGTTCCTCTTTCAGCTTTGGCTTCTGCATAATTAAGTAAGATTTCCGCATACCTGAATATTGGCATAGCATTACATGCTTTATTGTAAGTATCATATTGTCTTCCGGCTACAAATTTTATGAGTTGATAACCGGTTACAGTAGAGCCAAACTCAGGAACCAAGGTCTCTGTTTCTCCAATACGTGTATATCCCGGAGTTCTAATTGTTTGAGACAAACGTAAGTCTCTGTCTTTTACTTCTTCTGTATAGATCATTGTCGCATAGCCTGCTTTGTCTGTAAAACGACTCCCGTCTTTCATTAAATAAGTATTTACCAATCGTTTCTCAAGGCCGGGTTTTCCGTAAGAAGCTGTCATTGTATAATAATTTACATTATGATATACCTGAAGTCCGTCACTAAAATTTCTGGACAGAATGATTTCTGTTTCGATGGGTTCTATAGCCGCAAACAAATTCAGATAATCAGATTCAGGCTTGTCTGTAGAATAGATTGAATATCCACTCTTTTCGATTAACAATGCAGATGCGGCTATAGACTGATCTAATAATGTTTCTGCACCAGCCAATTTAAATTCGGGATGATATTTACGGAATGTTCCTTCAAATAGACAAATTCTGGATTTTAAAGCTAAGGCTGTCCATTTTGATATTTCGTTAGTCATCTTTTTCTCAGAAAGATTAGCTATTGCAAAATCCAGATCGGCTATAATTTTATCCACTACAATTGTGCGAGAATCTCTTGATTTTGTTAAAGCTTCAGTATCTGTTTCCAAAATTACTTTATCATACCAAGGCACATCTCCAAATTGTTTTACCATATCAAAATAAAAATATGCTCTAAAAAAACGAGCTACGGCATCATAACGGTTCCGAGCTTTTTCATCAGGACAATTTATAGAACGTTCAAGATAAAAATTTATGTTCCTGAGATTACCCCAACTCCATCCTCCTCCCGAAGTAGGAACGCTACGGGTTCCTTGTACCTCTGAAGAAATACTACTTTTAATGATATTATCTACAGATTCATTATAAACGCCCTCTGCCGATGGTAACATATTATAAAAAGAATTTGTATATAACTTCAGGTCGTTTTCAGTTTTGAAATATATTGAAGGATCTATTGAGTCCATTGGTAATTGATCCAGATCAGAGCAGGAATGTAGTATAAAGCTCAAGCCAATTAGATAAAATAAGTATATTTTTTTCATTGTTTTTCTAATTTAAAATTTAATATCTAAACCGATGGATATAGTTTTTGACAAAGGGTAAGTACGACCGTTACTGTCAGCTATAGGTTGTTCGGGATCTATATAGTCTGTTTCTAAAGGAGTCCATGTAAGCAGGTTTTCTCCACTGAGATAGACTCTGCATTTTTGAAGCCCTATTTTTTTTATCAATTGATTAGGTAGCGAATATCCGACAACAAGACTTTTCAGACGCAGGTAACCTATATTCTGAATATATCTATTATTAGGAACACCCAAAGGCCCTGTAGCTCCTAATGCTGTATAGGCTCTCAGAATTGGGAAATATGAATCCTTATTATCTTCAGTCCAAAGCAGATTGGAGAAATCTTTTGGCAAGAAAGAATAATATGGACGAGAAAATGGGCCCCAGTATTTATCGGCATTACTGCCCGGATACCAGTTTCTTTTTCCTATTCCCTGAAAAAAGGCTGATAGATCTATATTATTCCAGTTTAGATTAGTTCCAAACGAATAGTTATAACGCGGTTCGGAATTTCCTACTTTAACTAAATCTCCATGATCATCTAATGTATTCTTTCCCTTGGTTATTTTCTTATCTCCATCAATATCTACAAATTTCACATCACCACCTCTCAAGCGGGCCCAATCGCCCGAGGCGTTATTTACATTATCGGCAAAAAGAGATTGGTCTACGTTCCACGCCGCTGCTTCTTCATCAGAGTTGAAGAAACCGTCTATTTTAAAGCCCCAGATTTCACCCCATTCTTTTCCTACATAATTATTTGTTAATAACTTAGTGGGATTATCAAATTTGGTTATTTTGGACTTTGCATCACCAAGTGATGCAAAAACTTCGTAATTAATAGGTTTTCCTCCTAAATTCAATTGATCACTCCATCTTATAGAAAACTCATATCCTTTTGTTCTGAGATCTCCTGCATTTTGTTTTGGAGAACTTGCTCCATAGACAGCTGGTAATGTTGCTCCCGGGATTAGCATGTCTTTTGTATCACGTATATACCAATCTCCTGTAAAACTTAGTCTGTTGTGTAATAGGCCGAAATCCAAGCCAATATTGGTTGTTGTTGCTTTTTCCCACGTAAGATTTATAGCAATGGGGCTGGGTGCACTGACTGTTTGAGTTTTATTACCATTCATAATCCAGTTACTTAATCCCATTCCAAGCGATGAAATATATGGATAGTAGTTAGCTGATGTACTGCTACTTCCTATGAGCTGATTACCTAGAGTTCCGTATGAAGCTCTTATTTTGAGATTATCTATTGTATTTTTTATATTACCAAAGAATTGTTCCTCACTAATTCTCCATGCTCCAGAAAAAGAAGGAAAAAAACCGAATCTATTTTCTTTTTTATATCTGGAGGTACCATCATATCTTCCATTTATTTCTAATAGATACCTATCGTTATAGTTATATGCTGTTCTGAAAAAAGCTCCGAACAGAGTATATTTATAACTTCCTCCTCCGACTTCCATATCACCCGTACCTAAGTTTAGGTCATTGAGGGTTTGTGATAAAAGATTCTTTCTGGACCCCATAAGGCGCTGGTGCTCTTTGCTCTCATAATTCATTCCGGCGGTAATAGCTATGTTGTGTTTACCGAATATATCGGAATAATTTGCATAAGCGTTTGCTACATGCATTGGATCGAACCACATCGTCTTTGTATACTCATCAGTGTTATAATTAGGTACATCTTGTAAAATACCCGGTTCGATAGAATATTTAATAACAGTAGCCCTGTACCAATCGTCAGCAATATAATGTGAATACGTATAATCAGCATTGACGGTAATTTCTTTTATAGGTTTTAATTCTATTCCTGTTGTTGTTTGAAACTCATGGATCCCCTTTGCACCTCTTGAATTACCATCTGCAAGTAGGGCTAAAGAGCCATCACCTATCGAATAATTATTTTTCAAGGTGTTGTATGTTGAAGTTCCATCAGGATTGAAAGGTGCGTAAGCAGGCAGAGCATGTACAGTTATATTTGTAAAGTTACTATTTCCTCCACCTTCTTTTCCATAATATTCATATTTCTTATCGTAATATTGAGTATTGTTGGTCAGTCTTAGAATAGGGAGTATCAGAGCACTTATTTTGCTTCGGAAATTATAAGACTTGAAGTTGTCTTTATTTATTTTCATAATGCCTTCTTTTGTATAAAAGTTTCCCGATAACATAAAATTGAGTTTATCATTTCCTCCTGTAATATTTACATTATGCGAATGTGATAATTGGTGTTTAGTAAACATGGTATTCCACCAATCATAGTTTCCATAATAATTATATATGTCTTTCCCTTTTATATTTTTAATGACAATCCATGGGCGACTAGGGTCTTCAGTCCTATCGTAACGGCGCGCTTCCAGCTCTGCATAGTCTTCTTCTGTATATCGAGTATATGTATTTCCTTTGCTGCGTAAGAAAGCTTCATCATTCAATTTTGCCGATTCATATCCATTTGTTAAAAAGTCGGTACTTACGGTTGGACTTGATGATGCAAAAAAACCATTATATGAAATACTCATTTTCCCTTCTTTCGCATTTTTAGTTGTAATCAAAATAACACCGAAAGCTCCACGTGCTCCATAGATTGCAGATGCAGCCGCATCCTTTAGAACCGAGATCGATTCAATATCATTGGGATTTATACGGTTCATGTCTCCGGGTATTCCGTCAATCAGGATTAATGGCCCTCCCCCATTTATAGATGTGAGTCCTCGTACATTTATACTACCACCTAAACCAGGCTCTCCTCCCGAGAATGTAATGTTTACGTTGGGCATTTTGCCTTGTATGGCTTGAGCTATATTTGAAACAGGTCTGTCTTCTAGTTCTTTTGCTGTGATATTGTCAACAGCTCCGGTCAGATTAACCTTCTTTTGAGTTCCGTATCCAACAACAACAATATCACTTAATAGTTGGGAGTTTTCTTCTAGAGTAACATTGTATATATTTGTTTCAGATACTTTTATTTCTTTGCTGTCAAATCCGATCATGGAAAATTGAATCGTTGCGCCAAGAGGAACATTTAGCGTATATTTACCATCAATATCGGTAGAGGTTCCGTTAGTAGAACCTTTTTCTATAACGCTAACTCCTACTAAAGGGCTATCGAAAACATCTGTGATGGTGCCTGTAATTTTTTTCTGTACTTGCTTCTGAATACTTATATCATGAGTCTGTGCTTCATGTTTTACAGAAAAGGCCCTGTCATTATCTCTCAATAATACTTTAGAGTGGACCCCGCTCAAATTAAAACATGCAACACCGATAAGTATGCATCGATAATAATAAGAAATAGTCATAATTGTTATAATTTAAATTATTTAGAATATAAAGTGATAGTATTTCAGCCACATACTGTTTTTTGTGCGCAGCAAATCTCTTTAATAATTATTATGAAATGGTTAACGCCTTATTTAATTTTGATTAATTTGTATATGCGCTTATTAAGTATCTTTTGCTGAAATTATCGATCCAATACTGAACTTATTTCAGTATAATTTATTAATTAAGAATTTTGTATTAGAGGCATTAAGAATGAAGTTTTAATTATATCCTATAATTAACGTGAAGCTTTGATTGATCAGATTTTAATCCCTAATTTATAATCATGAAATCTTAACAGATATGTAATACTTTGGCTAGATATTGGTTATATAAATTAAAGATGAGTGAATAAGAGGTTGGTTATAAGTAAAAAGGAAGGAATGAGAAAAGTCTATAAATTTTATGGAGACAAAAGATGAAAAACTATTCCCCTTAACCAAAACCTCCGATTGAGTAGCCTGTTAAGGGGAATAATATATATGGGAAGAGGGAACTACCCTATCCTATCTATTTAATATCTGTTTAATGACAAAGTTTGGATATAACCCATGTAATTTCCACATAATAAATTCTTTTTTGCTACCTACGTAAGTCTGATACTTTTTCTTTGAGATAGCAGATACTATTTTTTTAGCAGCTTTATCTAATGGATATCCTTGTACATCTCTTTTATTCTTGACTATATTACCGTCTCCAGTCAAAGCTTTATTGACCAAATTAGTAGATAATGAGCCAGGAATCAAGACAGTGACATTAATATTTAAAGGCTTAACTTCAGCTCTCAGACATCCAAAATAGGCGTTGAGTGCAGCTTTTGCGCCTGCATAGGTTGATCTGCCCGACAAGTTTAAATATGCTAACAAACCCGAAACTGCTACAATATGTCCACTCTTCCGTTCCATAAAATGAGGTAGAAGATATTTACTCAATTGAATAGGACTAAAGTAATCTACTTGCAATATCTTATTTTCAACATCACTCTCTGTATCGAATGCTGTTGAACTTTGTGCTATTCCGGCATTATGTATTACAATATCGATGTGTCCGTATGCAGCTATCGCTTCGTCCACTTTTTCTTTAAGAATACTAGGATCACTTATATCAAAAGCAACAATTCTACTATCAGATATTTTAGATTGAACAGATTCTAAGGACTCCATGTTCCGTCCTGATAAAATAATCTTTGCTCCTTGGCGTCCAAACTCAACAGCCAAAGCTTCCCCTAATCCGGAAGAAGCGCCTGTTATCCAAACCACGATATCTTTAGAATAACCCATATTTTAAAATTTATTTGATTCTACAATCAAATATAGCTCTTTTATATGGCAGATTATACTATTGTATATCTTTTAGCATAAAGATGTTCTAAAACTTTTTTTATATTGAGACGGAGTTACTTCCAATATATTAAGAAATTGCCGACGTAAGTTCTCTGCATTTTTCAATCCGCATTCAACAGCAATTTCGTCTAATGACATTTCAGTATCTATCAAGTATCGACAAGCATAATCTACTCTTAATCTGTTTATATATTTTGCAGGAGTAATATGAAGTTCACGTACAAATACACGAGCGAAATTGCGAGGACTCATTGCTACATTTTCAGCTAGAGTTTCCACAGTCAGATCCTCGCTTAGGTGCATTACTATCCACTGACATATGTTGCGGATTTGAGAATGTTCAATACTCTGACAATCCAAAAATGTACTATATTGTATTTGATTTCCTTGCCGTTTCATTGACAATACCATCCAACGTGCGATATACAAGGCATAAGGATGTCCGAAATCTTCTTCCAATAATGCAATTGCCAGATCCATTCCCGAAGTGATACCTGCTGAAGTGTATACCTTTCCGTCTTTTACGAAGATACGCGACAGTTCTACTTTTATTTGTGGAAATTTTTGTTGAAGTTCGTCACATTTCGACCAGTGAGCAGTAGCTTTTTTCCCATCGAGTATGCCAGCCTGAGCTAATAGAAAAGCTCCTGAACAAACCGAGCATATCCTTCTCACAAGTTTATATTGTTCCTGTATCCATAGAATGAAATCAGGAGAAAGCTTATAATGTTGAGTACTTGGTAATCCTGAAATAATGAGAGTGTCAATCGGATATGTAATATCAATATAGCAACTCTCTGCTATAATAGCTAAACCTGACGATGTATTTATTATAGTAGAACGCTCTATTGAAACAACATGTGTTTGGTATTTAAAGCCTACTTTGCCTTGTATCAGATCGAACTTATCAATTGCTTTACTGAATATTTCTAAAGGACCGACTGCATTTAATAATGTTGAGTCTGGTGGTACTATGATTACTATATGCTTAATACTATGTTGTTTGTTCATATCCTTTACACTTTTATTTTTTCAAAATTAATCATTCTTATTGGAAAGATATTTCATATGGCAGAAATTCCATATTTTTTGTCATAACAGACATTTGAATTATTCATTATCTTTATGAAATAAAAGGTTCTAAGATTGTTTTATTATTAAAAATCAAATTATTATGAATGCAATTAAGGTAGGTATTAACGGTTTCGGACGTATAGGACGTCTTGTTTTTCGTACTGCGCAACTAAGAGATGATATTCAGATTGTGGGTATCAATGATTTAATTGATCCTGATTATATTGCTTATATGCTTAAATATGATACGATTCACGGGCAATTTGATGGAGATATAAAAGTTGAAGGCAATAAACTTATTGTAAATAATAATATAATTCGTATTTCATCGGAAAGAGATCCTGCTAATTTGAAATGGGATGAAGTGAGTGCAGAATATATTGTAGAATCAACAGGACTATTTTTGACTAAGGAAAAAGCGCAAGGACATATTGATGCGGGAGCTAAATATGTAGTTATGTCAGGGCCATCGAAAGACGACACTCCTATGTTTGTACCGGGAGTAAATGACAATAAATATATTAAAGGTACACAGTTTATATCTAACGCATCGTGTACAACAAACTGTTTGGCTCTTGTTGCTAAAGTTTTGAATGATGAATTTGGAATAGAAGAGGCTTTGATGAGTACCATTCATTCTACAACAGCCACACAAAAAACAGTAGATGGTCCGTCAATGAAAGATTGGAGAGGTGGCCGTGCAGCGTCAGGAAACATAATCCCATCATCTACAGGAGCAGCTAAAGCAGTAGGCAAAGTAATTCCAGAACTGAATGGAAAACTAACGGGAATGTCTTTCCGGGTTCCTACTTTAGATGTCTCGGTCGTAGATCTTACAGCCAGATTATCTACGCCAACTACTTATGAAAATATATGTAAGGTAATGAAAAAAGCCAGTCAAGGTGCATTGAAAGGCTATTTGGCATATACAGATGAAGAAGTGGTGTCTTCTGATATGATAGGCAATTCAAACACGGCTATTTTCGATGAAAAAGCAGGGATAATGTTGAGCCCTACTTTTGTAAAAGTTGTTGCATGGTACGACAATGAATGGGGATTCTCCTGTAAGGTATTAGATTCGATTGTAAGTATGAAGAAAATTAACGGATAAAGACAGTTCAACCATGTAAAATGAAGGATGGCAAGTTTTCAAAACTTGCCATCCTTCTATTCTTAAAGTATTATATGAATAAATGTTTTAAGATTTAAATAAATTCTAGTTATTTCTCTTACATCTTATAGAGAATAAGGCATTACGAGGATATGTTCCCCGAACTACGGCTGAACCTTGCCTATACAAATATCGAATCCAAGCTCTTTCTTCTTGAACACTACTTGTATAAAAAACAGCACCCTGTCCGTAAGCAAAGTCTAATTCATCGGTTATCGTCCCTGTAAGCAAGGCATTAAATCCACCTTGTTCTATAGTAAGACTTTTTCCTTCAGTAATACCATAAGGACTATTAACTGGTGGACATGTACTCAGCATAGCCTTTCCGTGACCTTCAGAAGAATCTGAACCTCGGGGATTATCAGTCGTCTCCCAAATATTATCCCAAGTTGTTGGATTGAAAGGAAGTCCATTAGCCGAAGTATATTGGCTATATGTTTCGGCGTTATTGTAGATTTCTCTTTCCAAATCATTCCATTCACGATCACTTGGAATATGCCATCCCTGAGGACATATTCCCTGAATCGGGATGCTAGGTCCCTCATCTGCTTCGCCTTGTCCCTGATCTACAGTCTCTTCAGCCTGTTCCCCTAAAGTAGCAGCAGAATAGGAATATAATAAACCTTGCTCTAACCTCCAACTGGAAGGAATAGTTCCCGGGGTAGAAGGGTCAGTATTTACCTTAGGATATGCGTAATGTCTGCCGGTAAGATCGTCACTTCCAGTACCAGCCGTGAAACTGGCATCTATATATCGCATATTTTCTAACATCCAATCACCAGCAGTTCCAAAATTTCTGTAAAGATACACTTGCCCATCGCGGGAATCTGTAAATTCTTCTACCTCGGTAGCTCTCGGTGGTTTTTGGCCAATATATTGCCATTTATTACCGTCCCAAACATAAAGTCCTTGAGGAAAGCTTTGAGAGTCGCAAGCATCATACTTTCCCACATGATAAACTAGTAAACCGATGTGATTGTCTTTTTCCCATGCTCCAGTGGCTCCGCTAATAGTTGTTGATAAACTTGTTTCCCCACTTGGTATAATTAATGAAGTTAATATTACACGCGGAAGATTCAATCCTTTTTTAGTAGTACCGATTTCTTTTAAATCTAAAAGAGCTCCATTTAAAGGAGGCTCATCACTGCCAATTGTAACTTGGGCTTTTAAACTAAAAAATATAAAGTTACTGAAAATCAAGATTAAATAAAATGTATTTTTTTGTATTAAACTATTACTCACTAGGCTCATTTTGTCTTTGTATTTAAGTTATTCTGTCTTCATGATCTTATAGGCTACATTGGACTATTTAATAGACTACAAATATACATTTTATTAGTTATAATTTATATTCGTTTTTTATGCAAGAATATTATATAT
>NZ_JAEPKU010000125.1 GCF_016652235.1 Dysgonomonas sp. Marseille-P4677 | reverse complement strand
GAATATAATATAGTTATTGATATAGTTGAAAGAACAGTAGATGCCGAAAGAGACGGAGTTCAAACAAAACTTACTCCATGGGAGGCGGGTATGATTATAGGACTACCAAGTTACAATGTTGGGGATTTAGTATATGCTCGTACGGCGGAGGAAGGCTCTCCTGTTGCGGGTGTTGAATATAGAAAACCTGATGATTGGATGTTGCTTTCTGTATTTAGAGAACATTCACCAACTGTTTCTGAGCAAACTCGTGTGCAAGGTCGTGTATTCCCTGTTATCACCAATGTTAGCAGAGTATATCAGCTTGATACATCAGATGTAGAAAATGAACCATTCGATTCAGACAGTATCAATCTTAACCAACCTTGGCAAAACGTAATTGCAGATGTGAAGTTAAGCTTAAACGTTGATGCTTTGAACGCTGCTTTAACAGCAGAACAAGCAAGAACAAGCCCTAGAGCTTCTGTGGTAAATGCCATTGAGGCACGTATTGCTGAATTAGATACAGCAGGATAAATAATAACTTCTCTGAATGACTAAATAGAAAGAGGGTAGCTAAACCCTATCCTCTTTTCTTATATAAAACAAAACAACATGACAAATTTAGAGGCATTAAAAGCAGAGACACTAGGGTTAAATATTCCAGATGAAGTATTAACCTATCAGTTATCTAAACAAGGATTAAGGGCTACTGATCCGTTTGCGGGTGGTATGGGCTTTGATCTTGCAATAGGATGGTCTTTAATATATGCTTTTAGAAATCCTAAGTCGTGGCAACAAGGCGATATGTCCGAAACATGGGATTTAGACAGCCTAAGAAAACTGATATCCTACTATTTCAATTTGCACGGTGTTGACAATCCGCTATCAGAGGTAACTGAAAAGCCGACAATAAGCGATGTAAGTTTTTTACATTAGCCTACATGACAACCAAAGTATAATTTATATATCAACTTCTTAGACGAATATAGAAAATGAACAGATACCCGCATAAGCTATATAAGGTAGTTGTAACCGACATTACTGAAAACGAGATCGGGCAACAAACAGGGGGCGAAGAACAAACGGTCTTTGTTTCCGATTGCTACGAACAAGTAATGGGTGAAGCTAAGACTTACAGTATGCCAAACGGTCAATCGTTCAGCTATTCATCTAAGATATTCTTACCTGAAGGAGTTGAACAAATACCAACAGGCACAAGGGTAGAAGTAAGGGAATATGACGGCGTAATCGTAAGGCTTAAAGGAATTTCTAACCGTCCTAGTGGCGAGGACTTTAAACACTCTAGGCTATGGGTATGAGAGTAACAAGAAACGATGTTCCTAATATGTTGGAAGCCTTGAAAAAGAAGGTTGAACAAGTTATAATCCGCAATCTGCAATATGTTGGTGAGCATGCCATTAACATAGCACGAGAACAAGGCAGCTATACCGACCAGACAGGCAATTTGAGAAGTTCAATAGGGTATATCATTGCCAAAGATGGAGATATAAAAGAATCAGCTGGGTTTGATCCATCTGCAAATAGCGGTACAGAAGGTGAGGAGGGAGCAGGAGATGGAGAAAATTTCGCGATTGAGCAGTTGGATAACTATCCTAAAGGATATGTGCTAATTATAGCTGCAGGGATGAATTATGCAAGTTATGTAGAATCATCATATAACTATTCAATAATCAAAACAAAACATACTGTCGAAAAAGCAGCATACGATGTGATAACGTTTACAGAGGTTGAAGCTAAACAATTAGCTAAAAGATTATTTGAGGGATTAAAGATATGAACCAGATAATAAACACACAGGTAATTATTAATGCTCGGAACTATCTGCTTTCAAAGTTTGCAGAGGTAGAGTTAAGCACATTAAAGGTTTATCCAATGGTTCACCCTTCAAAAAATCTACCTAGTCAGTTCGTGGTGGTTAAGACAATAGGAGGATTAAACGATATTGGCAATGTTGACGTTGACGGCACACTTGAATTTTGCCTATATGCCTTAAACCTAAATGCGGGTGACGATCAGACACAACCCGACCTAATGACAATACACAATCTGACACAAAAGATAGTTCCAATATTGAACGATGCTGTTTTTGAAAACACAGCGATTACAGCAATCAGACAACAAATAGTAAGTCATTCAGAGATTAAATATTTCTATAATTCATTAGTATGTCAAACAATTAATTTAAAATCATAGGTATATGGCAAAAAAAGTAGATTGGGGTATAGACTCCGTTAAATTTATGAATGTGGCAGCCGATGGAGCATTTCCTGATTTTGACGCTTCATCTGGTGTAACTCTCTCTAATCTGATTGTAATTGATTCATTTGTAAAAACAGAAGAAGCAAACACAAACACAGATATTGAGTGGGAAGAAACAAACTCTAAATTAAGATTGCCCGGATCAGTCGGAACAAAGACAATAGTTTTTGAATCTAACGACTTGTCAGAAGAACAATTCAAATATTTCAAAGGCTACAAAGATGGTACAGGCGCAAATGCGGGATATATAGTAAATGATCCAAAGTCAAACGATACTATCACTCAGGCTATGCAGCTTAAAACTCGTGCCGTAGGTGAATTTCCTGCACGTATTCACGAATACACTCCTGTATTGGTTGAGACTAAGGAAAATGGTACAGTAGGTAAAAACGGACTTCCAAACTTGACGCATACTATTACTCGTCAACCGAACTACGATGCTTCGGGTGCTGAAATAGGCGGACACAGAATTAAAGATGTACCTGTAACAACTTAATCAAACAAAGCGGTTGAAATATACCGCTTTAAACACAGCGCGGTGGTGTAATGGTAGCACATAGGGTTCATTCCCCTAAGATCAGGATTCGATTTCCTGCTGCGCAACAAAAGCCAATATATATGTTTAGTGAAATAGAAAAATATGCATACAGTAAAGGTTACCGAATAGATAAATATGGGATTATAAAAAATCCATCAGGTAACGTAATAAGTGGTACAAGGGGAGCTTCTCCTTATATGTATTTTGCGCTAAAGCATAATGGGAAGCATAGACAGAAATGTTATTTCCATAGACTGCAAGCATATCAGAAATTTGGAGATTCTATATATGATGAGGGTTTATTAGTTAGGCATCTAAATGGCAATTCAATGGATAATTCATTAAATAATATTGAGTTAGGTACGTACTCAGATAATATAATGGATATACCTAAAGAGATTAGAGTCAGGTCTGCTTTGATTGCAAATATAGCCAACAAAACAACCGTATATTCCGATGAAACAGTCATTGAAATAAAGAAATACTACAACAAGGTTAAGTCTTATACGCTAACAATGATAAAGTTTAATATTAGCAGTAGGGGAACATTACATTATATATTAAATAGGAGATTGACAGCAAACCAGAAATTCGAAATATTAAATAGTCTAAATTATTATATATGTCAACAATAGAACAACAAGTTAACGATATTCTAAGTAACAGAAAATACAGCCTGAATATAGCGGGTGAAAATGTGACTTTCAGAATGGCTACACTTCAAGACTTAGAAGATATAAGCGCAATAGTATCAGAGCTTCCGATTTTCAAAGAAATAATACAAAATGAGGATAACAGCAGTGAAGAAACTTGGCAGATAATAGACGCTTTTAAGTATGCTAAAAAGCTAGGGGATATAATAAAAATTACCGTTGACCCTGACATTAATATAGAATTAGACAGGGATAAAGTAAAAGGAACTCTAT
The DNA here is from genome assembly GCF_016652235.1 of Dysgonomonas sp. Marseille-P4677. Taxonomy (GTDB): domain Bacteria; phylum Bacteroidota; class Bacteroidia; order Bacteroidales; family Dysgonomonadaceae; genus Dysgonomonas. The sequence goes on along the minus strand of NZ_JAEPKU010000125.1, from coordinate 9,187 downwards.
TGAAAACGAAAGATCAGATTTATCAAGAGAAGTATAATGACCTGTATGATAAGTTATACAAACAGGAAATAAAGCGTATAAATGATCTGATATACAGGAAAGCCAACATAATGGATGTGTGGGTGACTGTTCAACTGATACTTAAAAACAACCATGTTTTTTTTTATCAGAACACTATTACTTTCCTGAAAGGGATGAATCTATTGAAACCGACGAAAGAGACAGAAGTGATAGTCCGTGGGCAATAGAAATGTCAGCAATGAAAGCCTTTCCGCAATTTACTAGAGAGTATATACGAAACGGAATAAGCTACTTGAATTTGATGTATTTATTGAAAACGATTGCACCGTATAGGAAGGACGGCAAAGAGGATAAAGGCAAAAGTAACAGCAAGTCAGAAAGCAGCACTAAGCAAAACATAAAGCCTCAAAACATAACACATTTTGAACAATTTAGATTCTAAGATATGGCAGGAACACACATAGATATAACAGGCGATGATAGAAGGCTTCAGGATGCAATAAATAGATCCAATAGAAGTATAGATGAATTTACAAATAGGGTTGACAAAAGCAATACAAGTGCTACACAGGGTCAAAATGCTTTAGGAAATGCAATATCTAATACTACTAAAGGTATTTCATTTATGGGGCTGACAGGTAGTGTTGCTATAGGAGGAACTTTAAACGATGCTTTCATTAAAGTATTAGAAATAGTAAAACAACTCATATCATCAATTAAAGAGTTTGTAAACGAGGGTGTTCAAATGGCAACCCAAGCCGAAGGTGTAGAAAGGGCTTTTAAATCGCTTGGAAATCCTGATCTACTCAAAGGGTTAAGAGAGCAAACAAAAGGTACGATTAACGATTTTGAACTAATGAAGGCAGCCGTTAAGGCTAGTAATTTCGGGATACCCGCAGAGAAATTAGGAGGGTTACTAAAATTTGCACAACAAACAGCAGCAGCAACAGGACAAAGTGTTGACTATTTGGTAGATTCTATTGTGACAGGATTAGGTCGTAAATCTATAATGATATTAGATAACCTTCAAATAAATGTAGCTGAGTTACAAAAAAGGGTTGCTTCTGGTGGTGATTTTATGTCTGCTGCCATTGAAATGGTTAATGAAAAACTAAAAGAACAGGGAGATTTAGCGTTAACAGCAGCCGATAAAGAACAAATTGCAGCAGCAAAAAGAGAAAATGCACAAATTAAAATAGGAAACTCTCTACTTGGTGTAAAAAATATCTTTTCCGAGCTTACCGCTTCTATTTATGAAACTTTATCTAATCTGATAGAAAGGTATCTACCGCCATTGATGAAGCGAATAGAGACTACAGCTAACAGCTTTATTGATTGGTATAATAGTTCTTTACTATTAAGGGGTGTTTTTGCATCCTTATATCTTAATGGTAGTTTATTCTTTAATAAACTTGAACTAGCTGTTAAGAATGCATTAGATGGATTTAATGCATTAGCTAAGGTGGGAAAGGCTGTTTTTAATTTGGACTATACATCTGCACTTATGGCGGGTATGGAGTATCAAAATAAAATGAAGGATAACTTTAAGGATTTTGTGAAAGATGCAGCTAAATCAGCAAAAGAAAGCGTTAGCCTAACAAATAAAGAACTTGATAAAATTGATATTACAAGCAAGTTAGCCTCAGGGGGATCAAAAACAAAATCGAAAAATACTAAAGATGAGTTAACAGATCAGGAAAAAGAACGCATGCAAAAAATGCGCAATGCTTCTCTCAAACTAATAAACCTACAGGCAGAACTTGACAATGAGACTGTTAAGCAAAAATTAGATCATGAGCAAAAGATATTAGACCTAGAGCAAGATAGTTTCGATAAACGAGAAAGGCAGAATCAGCTTAATCTTTTAAAAGAATTCCAGACTATTGAGGAATACCGCCAAAAGATAGCAAAAGCGCAACAAGACGCCGCAAAGGATATCCACATTAGCAAAACAGGAAGTGAAACAGGGTTCAATTTTGCTACGTTCAATATGTCTCTCCTACCCGATGGATTAAAGCCTTCCGATGTAGAAGCACAAGTTAACAGATTGACAAGCGCAGCATTAGAAGCATGGAAAAACGGAAATAAAGAACTAGCCAAAGAACGACAATCATTTGCCGATGAAGAAAGATTGACTTTTGCTTCTCAATTAGATCAGCAGATATATTCTATTCGAAAACATTATCAGGAACGTAGGCAGCTAGCAGAAGGAGATTCAAAGGCTATTTTACTTATAAATTCAAACGAATTAAAAGAAATAAGATTAGCAAGGTTAGCAGCAAAACAACGCCAATTGCAATCGGATGCTGATTTTAAAGAAAAAGAAATTGAGTTGTCTGATAAGTTCTATTTGTTTGCTTCCGATAAAGATGCAGATTTATTGAAAGAAAAAATAAAAAACAATAAGGAACTCATAAAAAATTACAAAGAGCAATTCAAAGAACTGTCTGGAAAGAATTTTGATTTGCTAAGTAAAAAAGAAATTGAAAAATATACAGAGGCCTTTCCAGAAATAGTCAATCAAATAAAAGGTGCAATCCAAGAAACTAAGAAGTTTGAAAAAGATTGGGAAAAGCTCACTACAGAAGAAAGAGTAGAAGCGGTTGCTGGATGGGTAAATCAGTTAACAGATGCTCTGCATGGTACAAATAAAGAACTATCTACAACTGTAAACTTAGCTAATGATGTATATCAAGGATTTAAGCAGGGTAGTTGGATTGGTGCTGCGGTAGCCTTCGCATCTAACATGATCTCATTTGCCGTTAATAAATCAGCAGAAGAAGCCAAGATAAGATGGGAACTAGTAAAGATACAAGACGAATATAATATATCTCTACGTCAACAAAACTACGACTTAATTTCCGCTATCGACTACGCAAGCCTATTCAAGGATAATTTAGAAGCTCTACAATGGATGGTAGACAGAGGTATGATCTCTAATGTAGATTATACAGAATGGGAGGCTTTAAATAAGCAGTTGGAAATAGCAGAAGAAAACGGTAAAATAGCAGGGGATAGCTTTGATAAATTAGAGGATAAGGTAAAGGGTATCTTGACACAAAATTACCTTATCAGAAATATGAAAGGCTATGAAAAATTTAAGCCTATACTTGAAGATTGGTATAATGGAACTATAAAAGAAGAGGAAGCGTTGCGCAGGTTGAGTGCAGTGGGGTTTAATGGCTTTACAGAAATGGCAGATCAAATGTCTAGAGCTAGAGATGAAGCCGACAAATGGAAAGATGAAATTATTGAACTAAACAAGCAACTCGGTGAAATGCGAACAGGTATGTCATTTGATGATGCCCGAAATGACCTAGCAAGCTTTTTGAGAGACACAGACAAAACAATGGCTGATGTTGCTGATAACTTCGAAGAATACATGCGCAACGCAATTGTCAATTCGCTAGTGTTCGGGGAATTTAACAACAGTATTGAAGATTGGTATGCTGATTTTTCCGCAAGAATGGCTGATAAAACACTATCAGAAGAAGATAAAAAAGCTTTACGAGATAAATATAATCAAATATATCAAGATGCCATAAATAAAAGAAATGAGCTTCTTGATGCAGCAGGTTTAGATATTGACACACCAAGCGTTTCCGCCACTTCAAAAGGTATTGCAGCCGTTAGTCAGGATTCATTTAACGAGTATTTGGGTACCGCAAACGCAACGCTCAACAAGGCAGCAGAGATACTAAATGTAAGCAAAGAGGAACTTTCCCAGATGGTAAGCATAAACAACGGAATGTTTGATATGCAAGCTATCATGCGTGAAAATCAGAAAATAATACAGGATAGTCTTAACGTACAGATACAGATCGAGCGTAACACGTTTAGGACAGCCGACTTATTAAGCAAGGGTATTGTGGTAAATGTAAGAAATTAAACAGGCTATGACAAACAGATGGTTTATAGACGATATTGATATTTACGATGCCTACAAGGTAGGTATTGTAAAAGACGGATTTAGTGACCTGTTTTTGTTTCCTTCTTTGAAAACTCCATTGATTGAAGATTGGCACGAGAGAAACGGAATAGAAGTAGACCTAAGTAACCCTTTACTGAATAACAAAGGAGTTAGCTTATCCTTTGCATCCGTTACTAAAGATAACTTTCTGATAGATGAGTTTATACAGTTTTTAGGTGGTGACGGATACAGACAGTTAGATATACGGTCACTTGGCCGAACATTTCAATTACGGCCATCACAGGAAAACAACCGCAATGTATATCGTAACGGTCAAACATTCACATTGCAATTTATAGACGATTTTCCGAGAGGTTTATTAGATAGTGAATCAGTAAGGCAAGGACACGGTTTTAACCTTCTTAAATCGGATTATCTGCTTGATGGTGTACGTTTTGATGAGTACGGCGTAATAGTGGAAAAAGGCAAAGCAGAAGTTTATAAGATGCCCGCTTTAAAGAAGAACTTAGAACGCAATATCAGCAACATGGATAGTGTGATATATGACGCTGATTTTGTTCGCTATCAAAGCAAAGATGTAACCCTTAAATGCGCTTTGTATTGTGATACAATGGAAAACTTTTGGCAGAACTATTACTCATTCTTTGGTGACTTGGTAAAAGCAGATTTACGAAACCTGACAGTAGAGTATGCAGAAGATATATACGCTTGCTTCTATAAACAAACAAGCAACCCCTATTTCTACAAAGGTTTAAACTATGTGCTTTTAAAATTCGACTTAACACTCACATTCACGGATTTTACACCTAAGAAAACTATTGTAGTCTGGGGATCACAAGATGGCAAGATAATAATTACACAGGATGAAATTAACGTTATAAAATACGAAGGATAATGGCAGATAATAAATACCAACCAAAGAAGTTTAGCGACTTTACAAAAGTTACAGACCCAGAAGGATGCACGTTTGCGGGGTTTAACGGTAGCGAGGATATACAGATAGATTTTAGTGATATGACACCTCTGTTCGGGGTGACAGGAGAAACAGGTAACAGTACAACATTAGCAATCAATCAACAGTCATGGACTGCTAATGCTAATAAGTCTAATATAGTAACCATCCGTTCCAAAAACCTTTTTAATCCCCTTGATCCTGATATAATCAGAGGTTATAGATATGGGGCATCAGGTCAGCTCATAAAAGATTCTAATTATCTTATTACAGGTAAAATACCAATATCTGAGGGGCAGAAGCAGACCCGTAATTGGGGGATTGGAGGCGGTGGTATAACTTGGCAATTTGATTCTGAAGGTAACAGGATAGCGGGTTCAGCTTCGTCTGTAGTTAATACTATAACAGGAGTATCAAACTCGGTGTATTGCCGTTGGTCTATAGGCAATGTATCTATATATGATGATTTAAACAGTCTTAACATACAAATTGAATCAGGAGAATTAGCTACTGACTTTGAAACTTATTATCAAATAAGGGAAGAAGCAATTAATAGTGTAGACGGCAATAAAATAAAGAATACTACTGTAACGCCTCAAAAGACAACCTTTTTTGATTTAGTCGTTAACTTATTTAACAAAAATGATGTCACAGTCGGTAAATATTTAAATTACACAAATGGTAGTTTATCACGTATAAATGCAGATTATACAACAACAGGATATATAGATATCGAGTCATTTATAGGAGAAGATCTTTATGCTAACGGCCATCCAATAGAATACCCCCTCGGATTCTTTCGTTTTTTGTGTTTTTATGACGATGCAAATGTATTCGTTAGCGGATTTGAAAATATATATGGAGGTAAAACTATACCAACAGGAGTTAAATATGTCAGAATTTCATTTAACCATGTAGTTATCCCTGCAAATAATTATATGGTGATGATTAATAAACTTTCGTCAGGCACAATAAAAAACAAATATATTCCTGAAATAACTTCTGTAAACATAGCACGTAATGCGGTTACCAATAATCATATAGCAATGCCTGTAACTGAAATGCCACTTGCCGTTAAAAATGTAAGTCTTGCGGCTGATGCTGTAAGTGAAATAGCTTTACCAATGGGAAATCATCTTTGGAGTATGTCGGCATTGCTTACATTTTCGGTTTCTCCATCAATTGACTCCGCATCAGAAGTTGAAATAGGAAAAGGACGAACTACATATCAGGGAGGATATATACGAATCAATAATGATAAGGTTAGAGTATATAATTACCTAAATACTGAAATATTACAAGAAGAGGTTAGTCATGGATTAACGATTGGAACTAGGTTGATGGTAACTATTAATCAGAAATACAATGAGACGGTTGTGCGTATGGTTACTGAATCCGGGAAATTTACTTTCACAACCACTAAGTTGATTGGAAATTATAACCCTTTTGTTAAAGCAATAGGAAACGAAATTATTGTTAATTCACTAAATTTTGATTCCACAGACGACTTATCGAAAAACATCTTGTTCATAGGTGATTCTTATGGAGGAGGTCAAACCGTAAACAGATGGCCGGGGTGTGCATATCTCAACATGAATATAAGAAGCTTTATGACTTCTAATATGTCGGGGGGTACAGCATCTGTATTAAATGAATTACTTACGACAGCTTTAAATTATGGATATCCAAAATATGTAATCTGGGGCTCTGGTATGAATGACAATAGTTATTCAACATGGTTATCCGAAACAACAAAAGCAATTAATTTGATTAGAGGAAAGGGAGCTGAACCTATACTAATAACAATACCATCAGTACCTACACGTGATAGATCGCAAATAAACACATATGTACGTACTAGTGGGATAAGATATATAGATATGTCATTGGCTGTATCTGATGATAACGGCAACTGGTTTGCAGGGATGTTAGATAGTGACGGTGTGCATCCAACTGAATTAGGGGCTTTTGCTTTGGCTATGCGTGCTCTAACTGATTTTCCTGAATTATTAAAATGATTTAAATAAAACGTATGCAAATATATAAACCAGACAATACATTATTAATTGACATCCCTGTAAACGATAGTTCATTTGCGGTGGATGAAATAATGAACGAAGATATTCTAACACTAGAATATGAACTTGTAGAGCATTTAGACGTACCTGTAGACTCTTATTGCGTGTTCATGGGTAAAACCTACTACCTGTTAGCAGATAGCGACCTAGTGAAGGATAGTGAGCGTAAATACAGGTACAAACTAGTCATGTATACAGATGCTTCAAAATCTAAGGATGTGAAGTACGGATTTGCTACGGTATCACGAACAACTGGACAACCTCCTATTTTTGATGTTGCTAAAAAAATAGAATTTAGCCTAACAGGTAAACCGATAGACTTTGTACAGCTTTGGGTTGATAACATGAATGAATCCGAAGGCACGGACGATTGGGAAGTAGGCGACTGTATAGACGCACCTTTACAGACCTTAGATTTTAACGATCAGGATTGCTTTAATGTACTAGGGCAAATAACGGATGCCTTCAAAACGGAGTGGGAAATAACAGGCAAGACACTAAGCTTTAAACCATTGGAAAAAGGCAAAGATACACCTATCCCACTGTCTTACGGTTATGACAACGGTCTTGTAGGTGGTATGAGCCGTGTTAACTATAGTGATGGCCGTGTAATAAATCAGACAATAATGAAAGGTTCTGACCGTAATATCGTATTTGAAATATACGGAAATAATAAATTAAATTTATCTAAGAACGCAACAATTAAGTTTGACGGTAACTATTTCAGCGATGAGCCTGAATTTGTCGATTCACCCGCAGCAATAGAGTATAAAACAGATGCCAACGGCTCATATGTAGAGCGTTCAGACAGGACAGGACGAGCAAGGCAGGATTCACTGGATTGCACAACTATCTATCCGATGCACGAAGGAACGATAACAAGCGTTGACCCTGACAATAACCTTATATTCTTTGATGATGCTAATACGATAGATTATAAAGATGCTTTAATTGCAGGTAATACATTGCAATTAATACCTCAGTCGGGGGATTTGGTGGGACGTGAATTTGATGTCAACTACAACCACGCTAACAAGCGGTTTACATTAGTAAGGATAGAGGGAAATAATGATTTATCATTTCCAAATGCAAACCTTAAACCTAAAGTCGGTGACAAGTACGCTGTGTTCAAAATTGCTTTGCCACAACAATATATTGACGAAGCTGAATTAACAGCACTTAAAGCATGTGTAAGGCATTTATATAACAATGAAGTACCACAATATACTTTCGAAGGACAATTAAGCGAATTATACGCAAAACAGCATTGGTTAGAGATTGGTGATAAACTGCAAAAGGGTTATTTTGTTCATTTTTCCGATGATAAGTTCTTACCTGACGGTGCGGATATACGTATTGTTAGAACAGAATATTATGTCAATAAACCACAACAACCGAGAATATACCTATCCAATAAAGTAGAAGGTAAATCATTTACTAACAGGCAAAACCAGTTCGTTAATCAAGGACAGACGATAAACAGGGAAAGCCAAACGCAAACAGAAAGACTGAGGGGTACTGAATATCTTAGACGTGCATTAGAAAACAACACAACTATTGACGGAGGTCTTATACTTACATCATTGATTCAGCTAGGATATTTGGATTCTAGCGAGGTGTTTGTCAACACTTCTGGAATTAACGGTATATATCAAAATCCTGATGATGTATATGCTTGGGCGGGTGGTACACTTGAGCAAGCTATAAACCTTGTTACAAATCCAGATGCTACAACTGATGTCGCTAACTTTGTTGTGACACATGGGGGAAAAGTAATTATGAATGAGGCGTTAGTTAGGGGAAGATTTGAGAGTAATAAGAATGGAAACAGAATTATAATTGATCCTAGCAGCCGTTCTATTCAACTTAAAGCCTCAAACAATGATGTTCTTGGTATATGGTCGTTTGCGTCTGCACATAGCGTTTTGCAGATATTTAACAAACCTTCTCCAACCCAAACAGAGCAAGTACAGATTAACGGAAGTACGGTTAATATGTCACTTACTAATGAAAGCACTAGTACGGTTTATTCAACTAGATTTGGGGTTTTAGGCATTAAAGTTGATCATAGAATATTTCCCACTGTTTCAAGTCTAGCAGACTTAGAAGTAGGTGAATTATATAGAGACGGAATTGATATTAAGATAAAACTTTAGTGTTAGTATGATTTATCTTTATAGTAAGCATATTTTTTTAGAAAATAAC
>NZ_JAEPKU010000124.1 GCF_016652235.1 Dysgonomonas sp. Marseille-P4677 | reverse complement strand
ACTATATATAGGTACCGAATATATATTTTTGTGTTTAAATGCTAGTTTATCAGCTTGTTATATTCTTTTTAAAGATACATTGTAACTATTAAATATTCATTTTTTAGTTCTGCCAAAATTCTGTTAGCCTGACTTCCAATACTAATTGGGAGATAATTTATGAATGTTTAGTTAATTGGTAACTAGGCTAGAATTTATTGATTTTTTCATCTAAAAATGCCACACGATTATTTATCCAACTCTTCATCTGAGAAATCAATTCCTGATAGGAAAGATTTTGAGATGGAGGTAGAGCTGCTGGTATTTTAAAGTTCTCAGCCTGAGATTTCATTAACTTTGCAGACATCATGTCAATATAGTTAGGCAAATCTAATACCAGAGGTTTAATTTCATTCCAACGAGCTTTATATTTGGCCCTAAATTGAGGATCTTCAAAAAATCTAGAGAAAAATTTAGAACCTGTACGATAATCCTCATTCTTTTGATAAAATAGTAAAATTGAATGTTCAAAATATTTTTTGGTGTCGTCATAGTCATGACCAAATGCTAAATCGAAATCCCAAAGAGGCCCCCACATAATTTTCGAATCACCATTTTTATAACAAAATAGGCTTTTAGGATGCCTTACTTCTGCATTTTGTACAATCTCATTGACGAGAATTAAATCAATAAGTGAATTTACATCAGTGTATTCTTCGTACTTGTTGTTCGGAAAATTACTCTCAAACAAAGAGCTTTCTAGATTTTGCATCGTTGTTTTAATATAATTGAATCCAGATTCATCTTTTGGTTCGGGATCTGAGACCATCATCGGTAAATTCAAATATTGGGACTTAAACTTATAATTTTCATCATAATTTGTATCCATCTCCATTAAGAATCCTTTTGTTTTATCAATATTTACACGTCCTTCACCAATCTCATTCTGCTCGGTAAGTACATAATTCCCTCTATAGGTCCCGTTTAAAAAAAGTTCGACATGAATCGATGAATGAGTAAATGGGATCTTCATTTGGCGAGCCAATTCGAATGTAACATCATTCATAAGTAAAGTAGGATCATTATAATTTGCCAACAAGACCCACTTTTTAGCTGCAGGCAAATGAAATAAAGGTGTCTTGTCTGGGAAATCTATCCTATACGGTTTTTTAGGCTTAGCCCATGTTGAATTACCTCTACCCCGTATTGTTACAACAGTACTATTCATATCTATTGCATCCTCATTGGGTACACTAAGACTAAACACTGCCGGCAATTTAGTTGTTTTCTCCACAACTTCGAGCCCACCATCTATATTTACACTCATTACAGGTAATCCAGTAAACATAGGACCGACACATATAATGTCATAATCAACGGTAATTCCATTGTCTTTTTTTATAACATATTTCAATTCATTAAAAAAGGAATTAGCCGTTACTCCACTTACTTGTTCTTTACCATTCACAGATACCCCTCCGAGTGCAACAAAACTAACAATGAGATTTTTTATATTCGGAATCCATTCTGATGAAGTTAAAGTTATTGTTTGCTCTTCATTATTTATAATACCATTTATATCATTTGTCAGATTATTGAGTTTTGCCGGTATAACAAATGATGTTATTCCTATTTCAGAATTAGTTTTTCTCCCTTGTTGCGAAACTTTTATCGTTCTAGAAGCAGTTCCTTCTGCCGTTATAATAACTGATGTTGTTCTTGCAGATTCAATAGAGCGATTTTCTTTAACTGAGATTATTATCGCATCTCCTGCTCTTTTAGCACTGCACCATTCCTGATCAAGTACGGGAATTTCAATATTGACAGATAAGGCGTTTGTTGTAATTGAAATCTGTTTTTCTTGCGCTTCATGTGATTCGAAGAATATAGATGTCTCTTCTATAATGAGGGTAATCTCATTTTTGTCGTCATTACATGCTATACAATTAAATCCTGCAAATATTATAAATAGAATCCATGGAATATTTTTCATAACCATTGTGTTTTTATAGTTTATAATTCGTAAAATTTCAAATAAGTTTTTCGTCTGTATAGAATCTAAACTAAATTGTATATCAAATAAATGTATAATTGAGAATTGCTACTGTTCAGAAAAATGAGTTTTTCCTAAAAAAGGTCTTTTTGAGACTATTTCAATTCATAGGAGACTTAAAGAAAAAAGAATTTAAATGCATTATTCACGAAAAAAAAGAGAGTAATGGGACTAATTCTTTAAAAAATACAGAAAAAAGTAACGATCACTTATAATAATTTAAAACATGTATATATCAATTTACCTTACCTTTTTTGAGAAAAACAAAAAGGCAATATGTTGATAATTAAAGTGTATTACAGCTAATCAGAATTGAGATTTCTCTGAGATATATTAGACGTAGGGTGAGTTTTTAGTCTCAAAAATAAACATTGTCTAAATCCTAATTTTTATGGACAGTAGCAATTCTCAATTATACGTTTATTCGCTGTTGAGATAAAAAGTTAAGTCTGCTATAGAAAAACCAAAAATTCTTTTCAGTTATGGAAACAATAAAATTTTATTATTATTACTACGAATCTATATTTACCGGATACCCGTTTTTTATTCGTATCGCAACAGCAATGGTTATCATTCTAACAACCATTTACATCATTACTTTAATTGTATTTTTCTTCTCATTTTATAATATCAAAAGATTAAAAAGTAAGGTAGATAGTATTGAAAATGATTACAAAGACAAGCTAAAGGCTATTATGTTCTCTCCAGAAAATCTTTCTAATGAAGAAATCAGAACCGAATTACAACTTGATAATAAAAAATTAAAGGGATGGAAAAAGAAAGAGATTACAGATTTGATTTTATCTCTTAAACCACAAAAAGTGGATACTTATTTTAACCAAAATAATTATTCGGGAATACTTGATGTTTTTGCTATTATCCCATATTGGGAGACAAAACTTAAGGTAAGAAATCTAAACAATAACAAAAAAGCACTCAGGATAATGGAGAATTTAGGTAAAAATATTCCTGGTAGTAGCTTGTCTTCTCGTATAGAAGAACGTAATCCGGACTTACGCAAGCATGTTAAAACTGGATTTATGCATTGTGCATCATATGACAACTTTAGATTCTTGGATGATGATTTTGACAATCAGTTCAATCCATTGGATGAAATGCGGATACATGCTGCGCTGATCGAGCAAAATAAAAAGAAACAATTACCTCCGCTGATTCGTTGGGTTAATAATTCCCAAAATGAAACTTACAAAGCCTTTCTCATAGAAGAAATAGGTTTCTTTAATCAACAAGAGTCGGCGTCCAAACTTCTTGAATTATTCCAGGTAAGTAAGAGCAATAAAGTTAAAGCAAAAATTGTAGAAACTCTTGGATTGTTAAAATATATAAAAGCAATCCCCATATTTTTAAATGAATATGGAGTATGTTCGGAACAAGTACAAGCTGCGATAGTTAGCGTATTGGGAGAATCTGAACCACCTGAAGCTATTGAATTTCTTAAAGAAGTATATGCTGGTACATCTAATGAGGGATTGATAATTAAGATTGTACAAAACATATATAAATTAGATCATGAGAAAGAAACATTCTTTACGCTGAAACAAAATGCCTCAGGTGTGTTCCAAAAATCCATATTTGATTTTGTAGAACAAGCGTAAGTCATAAGATGATTATTTAACTTAAAAAAATACGGATATGTTTGATAATATAGTATTTGGCTATCAATCCATCATTTTTATTTACGCTTTGGCTATCACTATTATATACATTGCTTTGTCTTGTTTTGGGTATTATAATATCGCTAGAACTAAGCTTAAGTATACGGATAGAGAAGAGGAATTATTGAACTCGCAGCCATACAGAATTCCGGGTATATCAGTTGTTGCCGGAGCATATAACGAAGAAGTAGTGATTATTGACAATGTAACATCTTTTCTAAATCTTGATTATCCTAAATTCCAAGTTGTAATAGTCAATGATGGTAGTACTGATAGAACATTAGAAATACTTATCGAGAATTTTGAATTAAAGGAAGTACCTTTTCCTTATGTAGAAAAGATTTATTGTCGTCCGGTAAAGAGGATATTTAAGTCTGTAAATCCCAAATTTAAACATCTTACAGTCGTAGATAAAATAAATGGAGGAACAAAGGCCGATGCGATGAACGCAGGTATCAATGTTGCAGAATATGATTATATCATAAATACAGATATGGATTGTATTCTGGCTCCGGATACACTGAAAAAAGTTATTATACCGGTATTAGACTCAAAGGTTCCGGTTATAGCTGTAGGTGCAACAATGCGCATGGCAAATGGATGTGAAGTGGAAAACGGAGTTATCACAAGGATCGGTCCTCCGGCAGAATTCATAACTACATTTCAAGAAACAGAATATTTACGCTCATATCTGGTAGCAAAAATGGGTTGGTCTTTACTTAACGCTATACCTAATATATCAGGTGGATTTGGTCTGTTTGATAAATCTGTTATTATCAATGTCGGTGGATTTGATCCGCTTTCGCATGCCGAGGATATGGATATAACATTACGTATAGGTGCTTATATGCGCAGACAGAATCAGAAATACAGGATTATTCAGATACCTGATTCTTGCTGTTGGACAGAGGGACCTACCAATCTTAAAGTACTTCACAGGCAACGTTCGCGTTGGGGACGGGGACTTTTGCAAATATTCGTAAAGCACAGAAGGCTTCTGTTTAATAAAAAATACGGAAAACTTGGATTTACAATAACTCCTTATGCCCTATTTTTTGAATTTCTAGCTCCTATTCTTGAGGCCTTAGGGCTAATTTCTATAATTTATTTACTTGCAACAAGTCAAATAAATTTCAATACCTTCTGGCTAATGCTGAGTTTCGTATTTATGACAGGAGTAACGATATCATTGTTAACTATTTTATTTGACATATGGGTAAAAAAGGTATATCAAAAGAAAGTAGAATATTTAAAGCTATTACTTTTTTCTCTTTTTGAAGCGTTTTTCTATCATCCTTTTGTTGTAGTGTTCACATTACATGGTTATTGGAAATTCCTAACCAGTAGGAAAAGAAAGTGGGGGGAGATGACCAGAAGAGGGTACACGAAGAAAACAGAAATAGTTTCACCTGATTTGGTAAAAGAAATAGTAAACTCTTCGTCAGGAAGTAATTAAAATAGAGAAAGGAGTAAAATATGATGTACGTATATAAAAAAAAGGGAGAATCCCCGAACTATATAAAGACAAGTCTGGCTATATTTCTTATCGGATTATTTTCTTGTAATTTGGTATATGCACAAGAAAAATCCCGCTCGGACGATAGTCCCGAATATATAGAAAAGGTTAAGACTTTATTTAATCATAATAATTGGGAAGAGGGTCGAAAAGTAGTTGAGGAAGGTCTGGAGAAATACCCTGAAGAGTCGGATTTGAGAATGTTGCTCGGCAAATATTATTTGAATTACAAGAATTATGATAAGGCTCGTTATGAGCTATCCAAATCATTAAATGCAAATCCTAATAATATAGAAACTAAACAGATATTGGTCAATGTAGAATCTTTGTCGGGGCGCTACTCTAGTGCGATCTGTTATGTAAATGAATTGTTGGAAGTGCATCCTTATAAACGTGCTTTGTGGCTCAAAAAAATAGAGTTGTATAAGTTGCAAGGTAATGTGCAGGAAGCAAACCGTCTTCGTAAGCGCATAAGCCATATATATCCTGAAGATAATCAGCTAAAAGACGATTATATATATAATGCGGAAATAGATGCGGCGGAGAAGCGTAAGAATAAAAATTTTGATGGATCGATTGCCCTCAATAAAGAGTTGATAGCTTTACAACCCAATAATGACGAGTTCTATTTAAACATGATTAATGATTATATTAAAGCGGGAGACTTATTCGGCGCACAAAACTATTTGGATAAGGCTATTAATCGCTTTCCCGGGAATATTGAATTTATTAATAAGAAAGTCGGATTACTAGCTGAACAAAAACGCTATCCTGAACTCCTTGCTTATTTGCAACAAGAGATGAAAGCCAATGGAGCAGGCTCTTTAAGAAAAGATTATAACTACTATCTTACCGAGGCTGCGACTTATGCCAAAAATAATGAGGCAATAACTCTTTACCAAAAAATATTTGAAAATAACCCCAATAATCAGGAGGCTTTCTCATATATATTCAATAGAGCAATTTCAGATATGCAATTCGAAGAAGCTTTAAGTGTTTTAAATAGATATAAAAAAGGAAAAGGTGAAACCAAAGAACTTTCCATAAAGGAACTTTCGCTTTATAGCCGTATGGGAAACCCTGCTAAAGTCGCAGCACTTACCAAAAAATTATTTGCTCAATACCCAAACGATTCGGATTTGAAAAATGCTTACGCGAATACGATGTATAATGAAGCTAAAGATAAAATGATCGAAGGTAACTATAACGATGCATTATATTGTTGGAATATGGTAAAGCAATATGGAGATGAAGATATGTATAAGATGGCTCAGAATTCGTTGTACAATGTATATATGGCTATCGGTGACTATTATAATGCCATAAATGTTCTAAATCAAGTTGAAGAATCAGGAATTTCAGATCCGGATCTATATGTAAAAAGAGCTGAAGTTTATTTTAAACAACAACAATATCCGTTGGCTGTAGATAGCTATGAGGAAGCAATAAATATGGCTGCTGAAAATCAGAAAATACGATATATAGGTGGTTATGGTGATATGTTAACATCTGTGATCAAAGACCTGAATGAATCGTATTCATACGACGAATCATTAAAATATGTCGAACGTTGGCTTAAATATGCACCGGATAATAGTATGGCTTTGCACTATGCTGTAAATCTATCCTATACTACAAACAACATTGAGAAAATGAAGATCTTTGCTCAACAAGGAAATAAAGCTTATCCGGAAAATGTATACTTTAAAATTAAGTTAGCCGAAATAGAAAGTAAGACTCAGGGAAATTATGAAGATGTATATTCTTCTCTTTATATCGAGCTGCAAAAGAATCCTTATCATAAGGATCTGATCAATGCGTTTGTTCAAACCTCTGAAAATTACGGACAGCAACTCATCAAAGAAAAAAATAATAAAAAAGCTCTTTCTGTATTGAATACAGCCTTATTTTATAGACCCGATAGTAAGTCCGTAAAATATATGAAAGGTTTAGCATTCGAAGGAATGCATCAACATGATTCGGCGTATTATTATCAGTCGTTTCATGAACCTTCAGCTTTAGAATTATCCGATTTTAAACAGCATATGAATTTCCTAAAATATAAAGGATTCAGAAATGAAATAGGCTTGTCTTATTTATATAGTGAGTTGGGTGATACTACTAAGACTATTACAATATCGGGCATAGCATATAGAAGAATCCAAAATTCTAACACATATACTGCACAGTTTTATTATTCGGGCAGAGAGTTAGGACGGGGAATCCAAGCACAAGGCGAATGGGTTAAAAACTGGACAACACGCACATATACTCAAATTAATGGAGCATGGGGTAATAAATTCTTTCCTAAATGGTCTTTTAATGCTTCTCTATTCAACTATATAAATTTTCTGAGGGGAATTGAACTGGAGTTGGGTGTTGGTTATAAACGTTTACAGGAAAAGATAAATCTCTCCAATGCAGTTTTGGGCATAACAAAAGACTTGGATCTGTGGCGGATAAATGTACGATTTAATAATTATAAGCTCGAAGAAGAATGGCTCTATAATCTATCAACAAATGTGCGTTACTATCTTAGTTCTCCTCAAAACTATATTCTGGGCTTTGCTAGTATTGGTTCTTCTCCCGACGTGGAATTGATAGACTATCAATTGTATAACGGATTTTCAGTAGCGAATACTATGGTTGGGGCAGGGGTAGTGCATATGTTGTCAGGAACTGTTTCGGTATCAGTATTGGGTATATGGAATAATTTTAGACTTAACGATGCTAAGTTTGGAAATCTTTATAATATTCATTTGAATCTCAATGTGGCATTCTAATATATATTTTTACATAGTATTGTCTGTATTGCTTTTTACAATGAATAGTTGTAAGGCTAACAGTCAGCCTTCGTTGAAAGCAAATGGCTATGCTATTTCTTCAAAGGAGGATGAAATAAGTGTAATCTGGGCTGAATATCTTTACAATCACCTAAAAAAAAGGTGTGCAGAGGATGGTATCGTAGTCAAGACAATAGATGATAAGAATAAGAAAAGCTTTGCTGGATTCAAAAATATTCAGTTTGAAGTAAATCCGGATATTAACTATGACTATTGTATTGATCACACCTCAGAGGAACTTTATATCACTGTTCGTAATAAGGAAACCGCCCTATGGATAACATACCAGTTGATAAGTAATATCGCAACAGTCGATAGCCGTTTTGATGTGGCAGATCTGCCTATCCCTCTTATTGATTTTGACAGTGAGTGTAAATCATTTGATTTTTCGTATCGTGAACCCTATTTCAGACCTAATCTGAATGAAGAATATTCTGCGCTTATCGGGACTAATAATGTTGAAAGGGATTGGGGCTTATGGGGGCATAATTTGTCAAAAGTAATTCAGGATCCGTCAATAGAAGATGTCTATTCTCTTGTAAATGGAGTTCGCAATCGAGATCAGTTTTCATTTTCATCTCCAACTCTTTTCAATAATATATGTGAGTATATCATAGACAATTATGGAGATGGGAATGTCAAAGAGTATCGGTTTATGATTATGCCCAATGATAACCAATTAGTGTGTACCTGCCCTTCTTGTGTAGCACTTGGTAATACAGAGGATAATGCGACTCCGGCAGTGATGGATTTGATTCATAAATTAGCCGATCGGTTTCCGGGGCACATGTTCTTTACTACAGCCTATATGACTACATCCATACCTCCGACAACGAATTTGCCTGACAATGCCGGTGTTTTTATAAGTACTGTTAGCTTACCTAAAGGGCAAACGCTTGACGATTCAAAAGCATCTGTTAAGGCTTTTTCGAAGCAATTAGATAAATGGAGTAAAAAAACATCTAATATATATCTTTGGGATTATGCCGCCAATTTTGATGACTATCTTACGCCATTACCCATCTTATACGGGCTGCAGAAACAGTTGCTTTTTTTTCGGTCTCATGGTGTCAAAGGTATATTTCTGAATGCTTCAGGATATGATTATAGTCCATTTGACGATGTTAAGACATTTGTAGCAGGAGCATTAATGATGGATTCAGAGATTAATGTAAAGAGTCTTTGTGAAAAATATTTAGAGAAGGAATATCCTATAAGCCATAAATTATTATCAGATTATTATTTATCTGCTGAACATCAATTCGAATCAAAGAATAAAGCTTATGATATGTATGGAGGTATAAATCAAATCATATCTTCTTATTTGGACGTCGATAGATTTATCCAATTTTATGAAGACCTGATAATAGTTATTGGAAAAACGGAGAAAGAAGAATCTGATAAATTACATAAATTATTAACAGCTCTGACTTACACACGCCTTCAGATAGCATACGTAAGAAACGACAAGGCATGGGGTGCTGCGACTAAAGTAAATACAGAGTTAGTTATTAAGCCGGAGATCGAGCGATATATTAATAATCTTGAAGAAAATACCAAATTGCGAGGACTGGGAAATTACAAAGAAAGTGATGGTAAATTGGACAATTATATCACGGAATGGAGAAAAATTCTTTCC
Source organism: Dysgonomonas sp. Marseille-P4677 (assembly GCF_016652235.1). GTDB lineage: Bacteria > Bacteroidota > Bacteroidia > Bacteroidales > Dysgonomonadaceae > Dysgonomonas. Next base: position 3,404 of record NZ_JAEPKU010000124.1, on the reverse strand, counting down.
TATAAAGGTCTAAAAAACACTCTTATGGGTACAACTATTAAGATATCATCAAATTCGAATGAGAGTAACGATATATATATGCTTAATGATGGAATGCTTGGGTTCTCCACAGATTATCATCAGGGATGGTATTTAAGCACTACAGATGATTTAGCTGCAAATTTTTCTGCTGAAAAATTGCGTAGCTGCTCCGAAATCAAGCTGCATTTTCTTCGAATGGCTAGACATCAGATATACCCGCCGGAAAAAGTAATTTTAATTGTTGACAATATAGAAATCAAGAGTATAGATTCTCTACAGATGAATAACTACGGATTAATTGATGAATGTATTATCCCTATCGACTTTTCGCTAGCGAAAAATATAGAACTAAAATTCATTCGTAAACAAGGTAATAAAAGTACTATTGCCTGCGACGAAATAGTAATAAATTAAAAAACAAATCATATGAAAATTATAAAATATACTACTTTTTTGATATTATCTATTTATGTGTTCACTGGTTGTCTCGATAAACGGGATAAACAAACAACTCTGGATATTATAGACAATAACAGGCATTATTATCCTATCATGCAAGGGGAGGAGCTTAATATATCTTTTAATATAAAAAACACCGGCGAAGTACCTTTTATACTAGAGGATATCATAACGTCTTGTGGTTGTATTACAGCGAATAAATCAGGAATTGATGTTATACCTCCCGGAAAAGAAGGGCGATTAATTTTACAATATGATAGTAATAAAAATGTAGGATTATCTAAACATCATATAACTCTTTACGGCAATTTAAGGAATATGACATCGATAGATATAGCTTTTGATGTACATGTAGTACCTGATGCATTATATAGCAAAGACTATGAAGAATTATATCAAAAGGAGAAAGGATTTGGAAAAGACGTTAAGGATTTAATGGATGGTAAAGAATCGGATCAGGGCTATTATATCGAGAATCACTAACATCAGTTATGGTTTTAATGTAATATTTGTGATGAGCTTCGGTCGTGAAATGATAGATATTCATTGAAAAAATCGATTAGCTATATTTATATTAAATATAAGTTATCTATAGAGTAAAGAATAAAGAGATGATCCGATAGAATTCTTAACCTTGTTTGTGTTTATATATAGCTATTAGAGTAATGTTAACCTAAGTGAAAGTGCTGAGATAGAAAATATTTAAGAAGAAATATCTGAGATTCTATTTTCATAAAACAGATATTATCTATATAGAAAACGGATGCTTTTTGAATGTTAAAAACTATTTATCAGCCAACTATGTTTTAATACTTTTTGAAATAAATTATTCTTTTTTATATTCATGCTGCCCAATCTAAATATAAGAGTTTATCTAAATGATATTATTCAAAAAAAGCAATCGTTCAAAACGGTTGTGTATCTTTTTATCTTTCTCGAAGTATGCGAAATGATATTCTATTTTATATTTAGGCCAACCCCTATAGGATTATTATTTCCAGTCATTCTGTATATATTGTTACAGCATGTGAAGAAAGACGATTTAAGGTTTCTCGATTATCAATATCTGATTCTACCATTCGTATTCTATTGTTTTCTTTATATATATTTATTTTTTATATTAAAAGAACCTGTATCGAGTTTGATTTGGAGAAAATGGTATCTTATTTTCTATGTAGTATATAATCTGGTCTTTATAGCGCTAATCTTTGTAGGATGTCATAATGCCGATGAACCTGAATTTGTAAATGAACGCCTTCTTATTTGGCAAATCAATTTACTCTTAACCCTACATCTAGTTGTAACTATCGCATTAGTTTATGTGAAAATACCGGATGATTCAATTGGTGCCATTATTAATAAGCAGAGGATATGGATTATTTTATTATTCCTTTTTTCCAGTATTTTATTGAAAGGTCATTATTTATTGAGAACTAATGCGAAAAACAATAATAGATATACCCAACTGGATCAAATAGAGCATCGATGTGGCGAATATCGGAATATATTGGTATCTCTTTTTGAGGATCAAAAGATATATTTGCGTCAGGATCTTGACAAAGAGCTTTTATCTATTGAAAGTGGAATTTCGAGGGCTGATCTTAATTATTTCTTCGAAAAATATATTGAAGTTGATTTTCGTGTTTTTATAGCAGGCTATCGTATTCGATACGCACTTGATTTACTCAATACTAATAAAAATATGTATACTATGGAATTTATTGCCTCTCAATGTGGCTATAAATCATTGGTGACATTTAATAAATATTTTATATCGTTTACAGGGTTAACACCTTCGCAATATGTAAATGATATAGAAATTTATAAGCCGGATGAAGATGACCTGATTATACCTAACCACTCATGATTTGAAATATGTTTTTAAGTATATGTGTTTTAACTATAATCCTTTTATTGTCAGCCTTATATATTGAGCGAAATATAAAAAAGAGAAGTCAAAGTAATATAATCTTCTCTATTTTACTTTGTTGTTATATATTAAATATTCTTTTCGATATATTCATCCATTTATATTCCGATCCTAATTTATTCTATATAAGTGATGGCCTTCCATTTAAAATAGTTTATGGACCGTTACTCTATTTTTATTGTAAATCGTTTAATACGCAATTGTCTATACGACAAATAATACCTCATTCTATATTTCCTCTTTTCTGGGGGCTATTATACTTACCTTTTATAATAGATAGACGATTTCGTGATCTGGTGGGTGGTATTTATTACATTGCATTATATGTTAGCATTGCTGCTTCGTGGTTTGGATATTCATTTTTTCTATTAACCAGAAGGAAAAATTCTTTCTATGGGGCAATAAATTTGTTGTCACTGTCGATATATTATTTACTGTTTTCCATATTTCTATTCATTCAAATAAAAGTTGAAACTGAAGATAAAACTCAGAAAGAACTTTCAAGAATACTTCTAAATATTTTCATATTAGGATCAGCTATAATTTTATTTAATCAATCATTGAAGAATTTAAAAGACTATGTGTTAATAGAAAAGAGTTGGAGCATGTTTACTTCTACTTTAGGTTATAATAAAAATAAGAATAATAATCAACCATCTAAGGACTTATATGTAAATAAAAAAGAAGAGAATATCCTTATTGATTTCTTTAATTCATCTCATATTCTAAATCCAAACCTAGATATAAAAATCGTTAGTAGAATTTTAAATATTAGCCAGAAACATTTAACAGATCTAATTAAACAAAATTATTCTTCTACCTTTTTTAAAATATTAACAGCAAAAAGAATTGAAAAGGCATGTCAATTCATAATAGATGAGAATTTCAATTATGAATACGAATCTCTATATATTCGTTGTGGACTCAAATCTAAGGCAACATTCTATCGCAACTTTTTATTTATCAAAGGCTGTACACCTTCTCAGTATAGAAG
>NZ_JAEPKU010000123.1 GCF_016652235.1 Dysgonomonas sp. Marseille-P4677 | reverse complement strand
TTACAAATGTATGACAAAAATCAATAGATTTAGCATAAAAAGTGCTAATACTAGAGTAACGCTCAGAATTATGAAATTTATGATATTTTTTCTCTTCTTGGGAATAAATTTCAGTTTTGCCGGCAGCAGTTATTCACAAACGACCACCCTATCTTTAAATCTAAAAAATAAAAGTGTGAAAGATGTTTTCTCTGAAATAGAGAAGAATAGCGAGTACATTTTTTTCTATTACGATGATATTATTGATATCAATAAGAAAGTTTCTATCAATGTTCACAAACAAACTATAGAGAAAATCTTAAATGATCTTTTTGATGGTACAAATAATACATATGTAATATCGGACAGGCAGGTCTATATTTCTAAAGCAAATAAGAATAAAGTGAGTGATCTAGCTGTGCAAGATGACAGAATTACTGTAAAAGGTAATGTAACCGACATGAATGGAGATCCTCTTATTGGAGTATCGGTTATATTGAAAGAAAATCCCCAAATAGGAACTGTTACCGATCTTGACGGTAATTATAGTATAAAAGTTCCTGATAGATTCTCTACACTAAAGTATAACTATATCGGTTTCATCTCTAAGGAAGAAATAGCTGGAAATAGAAAAATCATTAACGTTATCATGCAGGAGGATGTCGGCCAGCTAGAAGAGGTTGTCGTTGTAGGTTATGGTACACAAAAGAAGGCTTCTATAGTAGGGGCAATATCAACCATAGAACCAGCAAAGCTACAAACTGGAACGACACGTTCGTTGAGCAACAATCTCATCGGAAATATAGGCGGTATAATAGGAGCTCAGCGTTCAGGCGAACCTGGATACGACAATTCAGAATATTGGATACGAGGTATCAGTACCTTTGTATCGGGTGCAGCCCGCAGCCCATTAGTTTTAATCGATGGCATCGAAAGATCTCTCGACAATATAGATGTTGAAGAGATTGAAGACTTCGCCGTTTTGAAAGATGCCTCTGCCACTGCCGTATACGGAGTTCGTGGAGCAAATGGCGTTATCTTGATAACCACCAAAAGGGGAAAAGTAGGTAAAACAACCGTAAGAGTGAATTTCGAACAGGCCATAACCGAAGCCGTAAAAATTCCTGAATTCCTAGGTGCGGCAGATTATATGCAATTACTTAATGATATAAGTTCGCAAAATGGGGGCAATTTACTCTATGATCCGCAAAAAATAGAAAACACAAGAAATAAAGTTGATGATGACCTATATCCCGATGTTGATTGGTTAAGAGCTGTATCTAAAGACCATGGCTATAATACAAGAGCAACAGTCGATATATCAGGGGGAACTGAAAAGTTGAGATACTCATTCGTCGCAGCGTACTATAATGAAAACGGTATTTTGAAAAGAGATAAAACTCAGGAATGGAACTCGTCTTTAAGACTTGACAGATATAATGTACGATCAAATGTAGATTTAGATGTAACCCCAACTACATTATTAAGAGTCAATTTAGGAGGATATCTTCAGAAACGGGTAGGACCACCTATGAGTATAGATGATCTGTTCAAAGATGCCTTTGCCACACCACCATTTGTACACCCTACCCAATATTCATCGGGACAAATTCCTCGAATACCGGAACGAACAAACCCTTGGGCTAACAGCACACAAAGAGGTTTTGAACGAGACTCACAGAGTAAACTCGAAACTCTTCTTTCTGTTGAACAAAACCTGAAAGCCATACTACCCGGCTTAAAAGCTAAAGTAAACTTCTCTTTCGACAGTTTTTCTCGCAATGGAGTAAAAAGGTTTAAAAATCCGGAGTATTATAATGTGGCTACCGGGCGGGATCCGGAAACAGGAGAATTACAACTCATTGTAAGTTCTTATGGACAGGAATTCTTGGGACATGAACAAATAAAGCATTGGGGCGACAACAGCACTTATCTTGAAGGAAATATATCATATAATCAAGTATTTAATAGTAGACATGCCATTGATGCTCTGGTCTTATACAACCAACGGGATTACGACAAAGGTGATGACTTACCATATAGAAATCAAGGGTTTGCCGGACGTTTTTCATATACGCTAAATAGCAGATATATAGCAGAATTTAACTTTGGATATAATGGTTCTGAAAATTTCGCTAAAGGAAAACGTTTCGGTTTTTTCCCATCGGTTGCCGCCGGATGGATTATGTCGGAAGAACCATTTATGCAACCGTTGAATAATCTATTCTCAAAAGTAAAATTCAGGGCCTCGCTGGGGAAAGTAGGAAATGACAAATTTGACGGAAGACGGTTTGCATACATCACAACAATTACCGACCAAGGTGAAAATGGTGGTTACTATTGGGGCTATTTAGCTGACAATCATCGTAACGGAAAATGGGAAGGCGACATTGGCATCGCTAATATGACATGGGAAACCGTTACTAAAACTAATCTTGGATTAGAATTAGGGTTGTGGAATCAACTGGAATTACAGATCGATTATTTCAGCGAAAAGCGCAGAGATATTTTTATGAAGCGTAACAATTTCCCTAACTCTGCCGGATTTGCAAATACTCCTTGGGCTAATTATGGAAAGGTTGATAACAACGGAGTAGATGTTACGCTGAACTATAACAAACAAGTAAATAAAGACTTATTTATAAATGTGAGAGGAACTCTAACCTATGCTAAAAACAAAATTATAGAACGAGACGAAGACATGGGTAAAATAGGTACTAACCGAGCAGAAACAGGATATCCCGTAGGACAGATATTCGGACTTATTGCAGAAGGCCTATTCACCGATGACGACTTTTCAGATGTAACAAATGGTATACTCAAGGATGATATTCCAACTCATACATTCGGACCTGTTCGTCCGGGAGATATAAAATATTGTGATGCTAATGGTGACAATATTATTGACGAAAAAGATAGATGTCCTATCGGAGGTACAGTAGATCCAGAATTAGTATACGGATTTGGTGCAAATATTATTTATAAAGGATTTGATATGGGATTCCTCTTTCAGGGAAATGGTAAAACATATAGGACAATAGGTCGAGGGTCATTTTTCCTACCAGGTTCTACGCAAGGAGCCACAGGGAATATTTATTCGAATGCTTACGATAGTTGGACTGTAGACAATCCGAGCCAAGACGTCTTTTATCCAAGATTAACAATCGGAGCAAATACAAATAACTCACAAGAATCGACATGGTGGTTGAAAGATATGAGCATGCTCAGGCTAAAGAACCTGGAAGTCGGATATTCTTTCCCTAACAAACTAATACGAAATGCAGGCATGGAAAGCGCAAGGGTTTTCTTAAGAGGTACAAATCTATTTTGTATTTCCGACTTCAAACTATGGGACCCAGAACTGAGTACACCTGATAATAACGGACTAAAATATCCAATGATGAGGTCATACTCGATTGGTTTACAAGTAAATTTCTAGCAGATTAAAATAGTTGAAGATTATGAAACACAATATATTTAAAACATCTATAATTTCTATTATAATATTTTTGTTCGGAAGTTGTAATTATCTTGAAAAAACACCTGATGATATTCTGACTCTCGAAATGGTTTTTCAGGATAAAACTAGAACAGAAGACTGGCTAGCCGGTGTATATTCGAAAATTCCAACTCCGTATCTAGATATGGTAAAATATGTAGACGGTTTAGCAGACGATTTCTCTCCTTCGAAAGGATGGGAGGCTTATGGATGGGAATGTATCACAAAGATACAAGGAAACTGGAGTTCTTCTAGTGGATGGGGAGCCGGCTATTGGGGTGATCTTCCTCCCAAAATAAGAGCTGCGTATATTTTTATAGATAATGTAAGGGCCAACCCACAACAGCTTGTAAGCGAACAAGAGGTTACATATATGAAAGCTGAATGCAGATTTCTTATAGCCTACTATTACTATCTAATGTTAAGTAACTATGGTGCCATTCCATTACAAACATGGCTTTCTGATTTCAACACACCTACCGAAGAATTAATGATAGGACAAACACCATTTGATGAAGTAGTGGAATGGATTGATAATGAACTGCAGGAAGCATCTAAAATATTGCCTCCCTATTATACCAACTCTCAAAAATACGGAAGAGCAACATCTATCATGTGTCAGGCAGTACGGGCACGTATGCTTCTTTTTGCAGCCAGTCCACTAGTAAATGGCAATGAGGATTATAAAGGATATGTAAACAATAAAGGACAAGAAATATTCAATGCTACTTACGATCCGTCTAAATGGACTAAAGCAGCTGCAGCTTGTAAAGAGTTGATAGATTTAGCCCATGCAAATGGGCATAAATTATATTATGAATATAATGATGATGGAACAATCGATCCTTTTATGTCATATCAGAACATGTCATTTAAAAGATACGATGAAGGAAATAAAGAGATTTTATTTGCCCGTCCTAGTACAGGGAAAGGTAGTAGTAATAATGATCAATCTTATGAGTATGATAAACATGCGCAACCAAGAGGTACTGGAGGTAATGGCGGACTAGGTGTTTCTCAAGAACTCGTCGATGCCTTTTTTATGGAAAATGGACTAAGCCCTATTACAGGTTATAATACCGATGGAAGCCCTATAATCAATACAGAGTCAGGATATACAGAAACTGGATTTTCGACTGAGGACGATCTACGCAAAACAAAATGGATAGAATCGAAAGGTAGTTTGGATAATAGTGAAAACCCTATTACATTAGCTGGTACACATAATATGTATTGTAACCGTGAACCTCGATTTTATCTATCTATCCTTTATAATGGCAGCTGGATAAGAAGAGAGAATAGAGAATCTCGCTTCTATAGTGGCGATTCTGATGGTGGACCTACACACGATGCTCCTCAAAACGGATATTTAGTAAGAAAAAAAGTACATCCTGATCATGACCCGCGAAACAACGGAAGACCATACCGTCCGGGAATACTATACCGTTTAGGAGAAGCATATCTGAATTATGCAGAAGCCCTGAATGAATCGAATCCAAACAATCGAACTGAAATATTATATTACTTGAATAAAATCAGAGAACGGGGAGGAATTCCTCAATATGGAGATGCTACGGGACAAATCCCAACACCCAAGAATCAGGATGAAATGAGAGAAGCAATTCGAAAAGAACGACGGGTTGAACTAAATTGTGAATTCTCGATCAGATACGATGATATCCGTAGATGGAAGATTGGAGAGAAGACCTTGAATAAAACATTCTATGGAATGAACTATGAAGGAAATATTAAAAGTGATGACAAATCGGAGCCTAAAGCCTATTTTGTGAGAAAACCATATATAAAAAGAGTTTTCACTAAAAAGAATTATTGGGCTCCTATACATCAGAACCAAATAGATAAAAATCCGAATCTAAAACAGTTACCGGGATTTTAATTCTTATGTACTAATAATACATCTAAGATTAATTTAATTGAAAAAAAGAAAATGAAAGCAATATATAAAATAGTATTTTGTCTCTTGTTGGGAATTTGCTGCATTGCCTGCAACGATGATAACGACAGTATACATGGCGAGCCTCTGATCTTAAAAGCATCGAATGATACAATTCTTCTGAATGAAGAACTTGCCGATGAACCTGCAATTACATTCACTTGGAATAAGGGAATAGACCGGGGCTCTGAAAATACCATTGTATACATTTTCCGACTCGATGTTTTTGGTGCAGATTTTGAAACATCTACCGATCCTATAGAAGTTGCTGCTGATGGAGAATTTGCAATTAGTTATACTAATAAAGAACTAAATAACTTGATTACAAAAAAATGGGGAATTCTTCCAGGTGACAGAATTAAATTGCAAGCCAGAGTAGTAGCTAAAGTGAACGGACCCAAATTCATATATCCCGAAATATCAGTTATTGAAATTGAAACTAAAAGTTATATCATTGCTCCTAAGCCTTTATATATGGTGGGTGATGCAACTGCGGCAGGTTCAGATCTAAATAAAGGAGTGAAAATAACTGAAGGAGATATTGGTGTTTTCTATCATTGGAAAGGTAATTTAAAAGCCGGCAGCTTTAAATTTATTTCCAATCTAGGTAGTATGCTCCCTTCGCTGAATAAAGGTATAGATAATTCATCGTTGGTAGAAAGGACAAATATTAACGAACCGGATAATATGTTTACAATAGACAAAGCAGGTTATTATGCAATTGCTTTGTTCAGAGAGGATATGAAAATTACTTATACGTTTGTTCCGTATCAGGCAGCATTCCTTATTGGAAATGCTACTACAGCCGAATGGGAGCTTGGTAATGCTATAGAATTTGTATGGAATCCGACTACACCAAATGTATTCACTTTAGAAACAGAATTGAAAGACGGAGAATTTAAAATACTTACCGAAAGAAATTGGGGTGCGGCCACATTCAGGCCAATGGTAGAAAATGGTTCCTTAAAAGAAAAAGAAGTTCAGGTATATTTAGGAGATCCTGATCTCAAATGGAAAGTAAATCCTAATCAAGCTGGAAAATATCGCATTATATTAGATGTAAACAAAATGGAAATAACATTTAATAAGCTATAATACCATTTTCAGACAATAGTAAATGCCCAAAAGAAAAGTGTCCTCAAATACTGAGGACACTTTTCAATTTAAGATTTACTCTTTTTGTATTTCGGTCCAAAAGGGAAATAGCCTGCTTTTCTACGAAGCTTTAATCTTCTATAAAGGATAAGAGGTTTTTTCTTCAATTTACCTTGATAATTCAGAATAAAGTCATCTGTTGCATCAAGTATTCGTTCTGATGATTTGCCATCTCTAAATGGATGAACCTTATCCATAAATGCTTTTATATTATTCATCAGATCTTCCGGACGCTGTAAAGCTTTCATTATAGCTCCCTCTATTTCATCGGGTCTTTCTACATTTAATAAATGATTTGCAGGAAAAGTATTCTTATATGTTACAGCAGGCTTATTAAACCATAAGAACTCATATATAACCGAAGAAGTATCACTTAACATTACGTCTGAACTTCTAAATAAGGAGGCTTTTTCTTCAGTTTCACTAAAAGTAACATTATCATATTTATCTGCTAGATACTTATACTTAGATAATACTTTCTTATCCATTTTAGGATGAAATGAAAATATCCAATTCCAATTCTTTTTTATTATAAGCTCTTCTATTGTACTATAGATAACTGATGCTGATTCTAATCCTTTGGTAAAAGTCGGTGCATATATGATAGTGGGAGGCTCGTTCTCTACTTCTTGACCAATATTAGACAAGCAATTGTCAAATTTGCTCCAACCTGTTTCATAAACCTTGAAAAAACCATATTTTCTCTCTAGCTCTTTGAATCGAGGTGTAAACATTGGACTAGTAGTGCAATAAATATCAAAGAAACCTCGAATTTTATAGTGATCTCCAAAGTTTGACCGTTTATAATATAAGCCATGAAATATCTGAACTTTTATTCCCGGAATAAAATCATAAACCCGTACACCCGGAACAAATACGGCTATAGGATCATAATACATCACCTCTTCTATTGTTTTAAGATGCTTTTCGTTTTCTCGTATACATAAAGGTGAGGAATCTTCTATAAACCAGGCTACATCATCTCCCCTTTTCCATATTGCATCCTGCAAAGGACGAAGTATGGAGAAGGAATAAGAATAAGAAACAAAGAACAAATATTTCTTCATAAAGTAAGAACCAACTATTTTCTAAAATGCAGAAAAAAAAATAGAGAAAGATGGTAAATTTTCTATTTATACCATCTTCAATCCATGATTGATCTTATCTATCCTATAATTACTACAAGATTTAACAGATGAAAACCAATAAAGTTTGATATATTTATTTTATCTTTTTTCGTCCGGCCTTACTTAATGCCTGATCTAGTATATATTGTATCTGTCCGTTGGTACTGCGGAATTCGTCCGCAGCCCATTTTTCGATAGCATCCATCATTTCCTGATCGATACGTAAGACGAAACTTTTGACGGTAGATTCTTTTTCTTTCTTGGCCAAAACTGAATAAGTTTAAGGTGTTTAATGATGTAATGTACCTGCATTTACAATGGGCTGAGCAGCCTCATCAGCACAAAGAACAACTAATAAATTACTTACCATAGCCGCTTTACGTTCTTCGTCTAGCTCTACAATCTGATCTTTTTGTAATTTATCTAAAGCTAATTGTACCATACTTACAGCACCTTCAACTATCTTTTCACGCGCAGCAATTATAGCATCAGCCTGTTGACGACGAAGCATTACACTTGCTATTTCTGCCGCATATGCCAAATAATTGATACGAGCTTCAATAACTTCGATACCCGCAATAGCTAAACGACTGTTCAACTGATCTTCGAGTTTCTGACTAACCTCATCACCGTCTGAGCGTAATGTTATCGCATCTGCTTCATGGTTGTTATTATCGTATGCATACATACCTGCTACCTGACGTAAAGCGGCATCACTTTGTATCTTCACAAAATTGGAAGCAGCTGTCATTACACCCATTCCAGCCGAATCGATATCGAATGTAGCCTTATAGGTGTCTTTTACTTTCCATACCAATACCGCCCCTATCATTATGGGATTACCGACTTTATCATTTACTTTTACCGGCTCAATATCCAGATTACGTGCACGTATAGGAATCCGACGTGTAGAATAAAAAGGATTTACCCAGAAAAAACCGTTATCGGTAAGAGTCCCTTTATACTTTCCAAAGAAAATCATTACACGTGTTTCGTTCGGCTCGATCATTATCAGCCCGTAAAACAAAGCCGGCAATGTAATAATCAGAGCGACAACACCCAATGCCATAAGTAGCATATTATCGGATGTAAATAAACTAATGCAAATAAGAATTATTACCAATGCCAAAACGATAGCAAGGAATCCTGAGATTTTAGTTCCTTCAAATTTTATTTCCTGTGTTTTCATATTTCTTTTTGATATTAAAATAATATCACAATAATAACAATTATTTTAAAATAATCAAAATAAATTCAAATATTATTTAGCACATTATAAACACTATAGTTCAAATTTAAGAATCTCTCCATAGCCAGCTAATTTATCGAAAGCTCCTTTCAAATCAGTTTCTCCAAAATAAACTTTGAAACAATTAATTACTCCACCATGTGCAAAAACAACAACGGATGAATAATTTTCTTTTTTTATTTCATCCAAGAAAGATGCTACTCGCTCGTACATTTGCTGAAATGATTCACCGTTAGGAGCAGGATTATTTATCCAGTCTTTTTCCCATTCGCTCATATCTATTTTATCCCATTCCTTCATTTCCCAATCTCCAAAATGAAGCTCTTTCAAACGGTCGTATAACTGAATATCCGAATATCCACAATATTCAGCTAATTTTTTGGCCCGACTTAATGGACTAGAAAAAACGACATCGCAAGGTATGTCTTTCAGTTTCTGTTTCACTATCTCAGCTTCCTGCTCGAAAGTATCTTTTAACGGCACATCGGTTTGTCCATAACAAACACCATTTACACCCACTGCCGTATGCCGTACAATATGTATTCTCATAAATTATTTTAATGTATTTATACAAAATTCGAAATAGCAGCTATTCCCAAATAAAAAGACAATTCGCACATTAGGAAAGTAGCGCCGCAACAATCTCCGGTATAGCCTTGAATTTTCTTTTTCATTAAAAATATCAAACCTATAAAAACAAAGATAGGAAATAAAATTGCCAACCAAAAGTGGATATTTAACAATAAAACAAGAGGAAAAACACCGAATATAATAGATACAGCAGCTGTTTTAACAGACATTTTATTATATACGGTTTTAGATTTACTTGTTTCGGCATTACGGGCATAAGGCAACACTAATGTTACTAGCGAAGTTATAAACTTACATAAAGGATCAGCAGCCAATATCACCAAACAAGCTAGATGTAAATCCAAATGACTTAATAAAAGATAAAACAATAAAAAATACAATATAAGACTTAATACACCATAAGTACCTATATGCGAATCTTTCATAATATCTAATGTCCGCTCCCGTGTGGTACCACCACCAAAGCCATCGAAAAAATCAGCCAAACCGTCCTCGTGCAATGCGCCTGTAATGAGTAAACGGCTGACAATTGCTAAGACAACCGCTATAGAATATGGTAAAATATGAGCTGTACACCAAAGCACACCAGCCATTACTCCCGCCGTAAGCCACCCTGCGACAGCCCAATAATTTATTACCTGCTTAAAATACTCGGCAGGAACATTAAATGCTTTCAAACGCCAGAAAGGCAAGCGAGTGAAGAACACAAAAGCGGCAGCTATATTTTTCATCAGAAATACTTCGTTACTTTTATTTCTTTAAAGGAATTCATCTCATTAATCATTCTTACAGACGAATCAATAATAGGGTATGCACACAATGCCCCTGTACCTTCGCCCAATCTGAACCCAATATTAAGAATGGGTTTTGCCTTCAGATATTCCAGTAATAATTTATGTCCTGCCTCGTCGCCTTGATGCCCAAAGATTGCATAATGTAATACATTCGCATTCAACTTAGAGGCTACAAGCATACAATTAGTCATAATGAAACCGTCTACAAGTATCATCATTTTCAATTCGGCCGCTTTAAGCATTGCTCCTACAGTCATCACCATTTCATAGCCACCGAAATAACACATAATATCTTCTAAAGAAGCATCGCCTTTATAATTATCCATCGATTGCTTCAATACATTATACTTATGATTGATAATATTACCTGTGTGATCACAGCCTGCACCGATACATTGATCTAACGGAACACCCGTCAGATAGGTCATCCATAATGCAGAAGATGATGTATTGGTTATACCCATTTCGCCAAAACCGATAATGTTACAATCCTGATCGAAACAGTCCTGTACACATTCAGCTCCGCGCTGAATTGCCAACTCCATTTCTTCATGGGTCATAGCTGCTTCGTGAAGATAATTACGAGTACTCTTCCGTATTTTTTTATGAATGATTGGATCTTCCAGTTTAAAATCAAAATTAACTCCGGCATCTACAACCTTAAGGTCAAAGCCATGCTGACGTGCCAGAAAATTGATACCTGCACCGCCCGCCCAAAAGTTAGCAATCATCTGATAGGTAACTTCCTGTGGGGATGGGCTTACGCCTTCGGCGGCAATCCCATGGTCTCCTGCAAATACGATATGACAAGGATTAGACAATTTAGGGCTTAACGACTGTTGTACCCAACCAATCTGCATAGCTAAATCTTCGAGTATCCCAAGGGAACCTTTTGGTTTAGTCAGGTTATCTATTTTTTCTTGTAAATAAGAACGAACATCATCGTTCGGTTTTTCGATCTTAAACTGTTGCATTTATTATTTTGATTTTAACTAAAAAGTGACAAAAGTTACAACTTTCACTACTTTTTAATTTGTTGCTTTATATCTTACTTTTTTTTAAGTACAGTATAGATAAAGTTCTGCTACTTGACTTTCATTGGAATTCCCGAAACCATCAGATAAACCTCATCCGCTTTCTTAGCTATATACTGATTGAGCCAACCTTGCAAATCTGCGAATTTCCGCTGAATATCATTTTGTGACATCTCTCCAAGTCCTATTTCATTGGTTACAAAAATAAAACGTGCATCCTGCTCTATAAATTTATCAAACTCCGATTTGAGGGCATTCAAGGCCAATTGAACATCTGAATTTAAATCAAAAAAATAGTTTGTAGCCCATAAAGTAACACAATCTACAAGTACAACTTTTCCTGATAAATCATGTTTGCTCAGCTCTTTATCCTCCTCTATATTTATCCATTCTTGGCCTCGCTCGGCCTTATGTCGTTCTATACGGATGCGATGCTCGTCATCCCAAATACGAGATGTTGCCAAATAGATGGGACTGGAGGATAGAGACAGGGCGATATCCTGAGCATGGCTGCTTTTTCCGGAACGCTGCCCGCCTGTTATCAATATGATTTTTTTAGCCATTATTTCTTTCTTTTGTATAAGAAGTCTTTCCAACGCTCCTCTATACTTCCTTCCATAAACATATCGTAACGAGCCATTGTAAAGAATAAATCCGATAAACGATTTATAAAGCGCATGATAGGAGCCGGTACCTCGTCTTGCTTATTTAGAGTCCACAAACGACGTTCGGCCCGACGAGCAATTGTTCTGGCCAGTTGCAGGTGTGCAGACACAATAGTTCCACCGGGTAGTATAAATGTTTCGCTAGGCCCCATTTTATCCGTCATCTTATCCATATATTCTTCACAAAGCTTATCCAAGCCTTCATCCAGATTGTTAGAATTTTGATCTCTTATATCAGACGGGGTCGCCACTTGCGACATAACAACCATAATCTCGGTTTGTATTTTAAACAAAAGAGGTTGCCATTCGTGCTCTTTAGGTAAATGTGCACGTACAATGCCAATTGAGGAATTAAGTTCGTCAATTGTACCATTGGCTTCTATGCGCACATCGTCCTTATCGACGCGCTGTCCTCCAAAAATGCCTGTCTTACCTTTATCTCCTCCACGAGTATATATTTTCATACGATTTTATAATTATAAGTTAATAATATGAGGAAAACTGCGACAATAAAGACCATCACAATTTCCACTTTTATATTTATTTGCGTTGCTTTTTGCATATCTGCTGTAGTCAACTGCTTTTCGTTATTTCCAATATAAGGTTTTTCTACTATCTGTCCGAAATATATATTAGAGCCTCCAAAACGACAATTTAATATTCCAGCCATCGCCGCTTCGGGATAACCTGAATTAGGACTTGCGTGTTTATTTCCATACTTTACCACAAAAGAGATAAGAGATAATCGCCCGCTTACGGTAATCATAAGCAATGATGTTAAACGAGCAGGAATATAATTAGCAATGTCATCTATACGAGCTGCCCAACAACCGAATTGTTTGTATCGCTCATTTTTATATCCAATCATCGAATCGAGTGTATTTATCATTTTATAGGCAAACATCCCGGGAACACCTAACAACATATACCAAAATAGAGGAGCAATAACTCCATCACTCAGGTTCTCAGCTAAAGTTTCTAGTGCTGCGGTACGTATTTGTTGCGGTGACAATGACGATGTATCGCGCCCAACAATACGGGTGACCTGTCTCCTTCCCTCTTCGACAGACGAGTCGACTGCAACAAAGACTTTTCGGACTTCATCGATCAGCGTTTTTCCTGCAAGAC
>NZ_JAEPKU010000122.1 GCF_016652235.1 Dysgonomonas sp. Marseille-P4677 | reverse complement strand
GTTCATATATTAAAATGCTATATAAGATTCGTAATAATAATAATATAATAGTTATAACTTTGTTAATCTTACTCAAAAGTGGAGAGCCTTATTATAATGTTTATCTGATTGTTTTTATGTTACTTGTTGGTATCATTGAATAGCTTCAGTTTTAAAAAATAAATATAGATGAAAGAATACGATTATAGTCGTAATTATAATAGAACAAACAACAATTGGGGATTTAAAATAATTTCCATTACGACCCTTTTATTAGCCGGATTTATGGCCTTTTCTCATTTTTATGAGCTAATTAATAGTAGTCTGATGGAAAGTGTTCAAAATATCCATACTGGCAGCGAACCTCTTTCCATGTCTTATTATGAGCCTCAAATAAGGTCCTCTGCTCTCATGCTGATTTATGGTATATTGTATGCTTTACTATTCCTTCTATCTTTATTTTCTTTAGCGAAAAAGAATATTCAACTATTGTATTTATGTCTGACGCTGACAATATTAATAGGTATTGTTGAATTTATCCTGAATGAAACAATATTATAGATAGAGAGGCTATTTATATTGATTTAGAGTATCTGTTTTCTTTAGTTCCCAATAATCTGTCAAAAGATGCAGCAACGTTACGTACAAATGGAGCTGCCTCAGAAAGTACAGTCAGAGCGTTATTGTCATATTCGATTATTCCATCGTTTGCAAACTCTTGCAATTGAATCTCGTTATAACCAATAGTTGATTTTATTTTATCTGCTGAAATATTAAGCTCATTGGATAAATTTTGCCAATTAATGGTATAGTTGCACATCAACCGAGAGATAACCTCTCTTGTTATTTGTTCTTCTTCGTTTAAAATATACCCTTTTGCTATAGGAAAGATCCCTTCATTTACTTGTTCTATATATGTTTTCAGGTCTTTTGTATTTTGGCTATAGGCAGTGGCAAGCTGGCTTATACCTGTAATTCCAAAGGCGTATACTTGTCCTGTAGTACGGCGTGTACAATATCCTTGGAAATTACGATGGAGGGCTTTCGATTGTTGCGCTTCATATAATTCGTCATTAGGAAGGACAAAATGATCTAAACCGATAGTCTTATATCCGGCGTTATTCAATTGTTGCTTGGCAGTTTCATATATCTTACTTTTTATCTCGATAGATGGTAAACCAACGTTTTCCAGTTTTTTTTGTAACTCATTTACCCAAGGTACATGTGCATATGAAAAGGTGACTATTCTATCAGGCTTTAATGCTATAGCTTTGTTTATTGTCTTTGTAAATGATTCTACTGACTGTAGGGGGAGTCCATATATAAAATCCATATTTACAGATATTCTTCTGTTTTTTAGAATTTTGAATATGTCTTCTATAGGCATACGAGGGGCCTTTCTATTTGACGCCTTTAATACATCTTCATTAAAATCTTGTACCCCTAAACTAATTCGGTTAAATCCGGCATCAATCAGGTCATTCCAGTATGCTTCATCTGCATATCCCGGATGACATTCAATTGCTATTTCCAGATTCTCGATACAATTAAATTCAGATAAAACAAGTTGATTCAGTTCCTTTAATACGGATACGGGTTGAGACGTTGGAGTCCCTCCTCCATAATGAATTTGTGATATCTTCCGGTTATGATCTAGTAACGGAAGTGTCATTCTAATTTCTTTTTTTAGAGCATCTATATAATCCGAAACTACTTTGTCGTTTTTTAACAACTGAGAATTGCATCCACAGTAGTAGCACATATGATAGCAGAACGGAATATGTATATAAATAGAAATATGCTGAGGATTCTGATTGTTTGATTCTATAACTGCCTGCCGATATTTATTTTCAGTGAATGATTCATTAAAAAAGTTAGCAGGAGGATAGCTTGTATATCGAGGAACAGGGATACTATATTTATTCAATAATTCTTGTTTCATTATCTTCTTTAGTTGCTTTTAATTTGAATGCAAATAATATAAATGTAAGGGATATGGCAGCGATACACATCTCTACTACAAATAAGCCTTTATATGTTATCATTGCTGCTATTTTTCCGGAGCTGACTCCCATTATAATCCCACTAAGATGTGTTATTACAGTTTGTATAGTAAAGTCAGTACCTTCATAGCCGGGGCGCACACAATCCATCGCTGTAGTATAAACTACAATGACAGAAATACCATAACTTCCCCATAGTAATGAGATGCCTAAATGTAATGTTGCTATATTTACAGGTAATACAGAAACCAACAGGCAGAAGTAGATGGTCGTGACCAGCGTACAAACTGCAAATAAAATACGTGCAGCATGCCGTCCTATTTTACGTACAATAAAACCACCGCAAAAGGATGCAATACAGCCGATTGATGTACCCACTATTCCCGACATGATACCAATTTGCTTTATACTATAGCCATAATCAACCAGCATTGGTTTTAGCATGGCTAAAACACCAATAAGGCCTGCATAGTATAAGAAAAGAAATATGATTTGTTTTCCGATACCTTTTTGTTTGAAGAAGCCTAATATATCATTCGCAGTAGGTCTTTCTTGTTGTTTAGGCTTAATAACTTCGTTGCCCCTTCCTCCTTTAAAAAAGAAAAGAGGTATAATAGCTATAATGACAAATAAAGCTAGAAAGGGTAGGAGATTGCCCCATCCAAATTGATGATATAGTAAAAGTAGAAAACCGCCACCAATCATTGCTCCGGCAAAACTACCCATAGATTGCATACTGTTTGCCAGGCTTTTATCTTTTTTACTAAAAGATAGGACGGCCAATGAGTCGGTTGCTATATCTTGAGTGGCAGAAGCTATGAAGGATAGTATAATAAGGCCTATAATAACATATGGCGTTGTTTGAAAATCGAGAAATGAAACTGCGAGTATAATGCTGGCATAAATAAGTTCAGATGAGAATATCCAACGTTTAAAATCATTGAGTTTATAAGTTGTACGATCTACAGCCGGAGACCAGAGAAATTTTAGAATCCAAGGAAGTTTCAGCAATTGGAGCATACCTATCGTTTCGAGAGAAAAATTCTGCTGTCTCATAATGACTGGTAATACAGTGGAGAAAAAGCTCATAGGTATAGATTGCGCTATATACAAGCAAAAAAATGTAAATAGATGTCCTCCTTTTTGGAAATTAAGCTTCATCCTTTATATTTAGAATTTAAGATTCATGTTTATACCACATGTAAAAGGCCTCCCTTTTTGCACATAATCTTTTTTTGCTAGATTGTTGAGAAAATAATAGGAGATATATCCCTCGTTTGTAATATTTTTAGCCCACAAATCTATAGAAAAATCTTTCTTCACAAAAGATATCTTTCCATTAAGTAGATTATAATATTTTTGCGTAATGTCATTGTTGTCTGCCCAGTATATTTTGCCTGCACCTGTATATTGAGCGTTTAAAACAATATTGTCGAGCCATGCTTTATTTATACCCAATGTGTAATTTGCCGAAAGTGCGGCTGTATGCCTAGGTACCATTGGTAGATAATGGTTATCATAGCTTGTTGCCACTCCCGTGAGGTCATTATAGTCTTTATAATCTTTATATTTAGCACTTGTATAACCATAGGAAATCTGAAAGTTAAGATTCTTTAAAGGGTTTATTTGAGCTGATAGTTCCACTCCCTTGCTGACCGATTTTCCTGCATTTTTTATGATAAACCCTTTTCCTCCGGTTTTGGTTTGAGATATTTGCTGTTTGTCCCAGTCGATATAGAACAGGCTCATGTCGAAGAATATAAGGCTATTAAATAAACTGCTTTTAGATCCCACTTCGTAGCTCCAGCTATATTCAGGATCGAAAATTCGATCTTCTTGTCTTTCGGCCGTATTATTGAATCCTCCGGTTTTATACCCTTTACTCACAGAGAAATAAGCAAGTCCGTCTTTTCCAAATAAATATTGTAGAGCTGCTTTTGGAGTAATCTGAGAAAAAGAGGTTTTATCTTCAACAGGATCTTCTATTCCTTTGGGAGTCGTACGGTTTGAAGTGGATTTTGTTTGTTCCCAATCGTAACGAAGCCCTAATACTAAAGACAGGCTCGGATCGAAGATGTCTTTTATTGTAGATTGATGATAGGCTGCAAAACCGTCAGTGGGATTGTGTGCACTTTGTATGGTATGTTCTTTTGTTGAACGATTGTCCGTATCATTTGTTTGATAATAACTTTGATGAAACCCGAATAGTCCGAATTGCCAGCTATATCTGCTGTCTTCGTTCAGGGATTTTATATTGAATTCCTGAGAATACATTTGCTGACGTTGGTAGAAACTTACGTAATATAGGTCCTGAGGCATAAAATCTTGATCCAGACCTTGTTTCCCATCATAAAACTGAAATGAAGATTGGGATCCGATTTTAAATTGGTCCGTTACGTATTCTATATTCAGACCGTTAGTGGACATATTTCTTCGATAGAAACTATGTTCGTTATAATTTATATCGTCCATCTCAGTTGTTTCTTTATCGAACACTCTGTAAGGATAACCATTTTGGTTTGAGTATTCATAAGCTAATATTAAATGCATTAGCAAATTTGGTTGTATGCGCCAACTGAGTCTGCCCCGAGTAGAAAATGCGTCTATAGGATCAGCTTTTTTATTTGTTGTAATATTTTTAAAGTATCCTCCCGAATGGAGATAATTACCAGATATTGCATAACCTACTTTGTTATGGACATTACCATAATGAGATAATCCTGCTTGGTAGTTATTATAATTTCCCGCAGTCAGATTAAGGTTTGTGCCTTTATATTTGAACGGAGACTTTGTGAAAATATTAATAATACCTCCCATCGTATTTCGTCCATATATTGTTCCTTGTGGGCCACGCAGTATTTCTATCCGGTCTATATCGTTAATATTCACATCGAATGAAGAACGGTCGAAATAAGGCACACCATCAACATAAAGACCTACTGAGGGTGCATTACGGTGCGAGCCTATACCTCTTATATAAGCCGGTGAAGTCATTTTAGAACCGTAATCGGGAATATAGAGATTAGGTGCAAGAGATGTAATTTCTTTGATATTAACTATGTTAAAATCGTTGATTTCCTTACTTGTAATCAATGAGGCAGCTACAGGCTGTACATATAAATTATTGTTTTGTTTAAATGATTCTATTACGATTTCTTTTCCTGTATATTTCATTATAACAGAATCACTATCATTATATATATCATCAGCTTTTATGCTATTGGAAACAAATATAGATATTAAGATAAACAACAGAATGTGTTTGATACTCATACTTCTTTTCAAAATCAGATGTTGTATTTTTAGTTGATATGCAAATTTAGAAAAATGGTAAATTCTGGTCAATCACTAGATGTAGTGATATTTAATATAATTTCATTTTTGATTCTTTGCACCAAAGGTAATAGTTAATTATTTGTGATAGTGTAACATTTATTACTATATGAGAGGGTGAGAGATTTAAGAACACCTTATATATTAGTTAAAGGGATTCTCTCTTTTATTTTATATTTTTGATAACTAAACAAGCGAAAAATGAAGAAAGTAAGGAAAACAGCTGATGGCTATTATATATTTTCTCAAAGTATTTTAGTCGGGAGCGATGCGGCAGGCTTACTAAGTATTGTAGGTATTGGTGGGGCAGTATCGGCTACGTATGTCAGTCGGATAGTCGATATAATAGACAAAAGAAAGATTTTGTTTGCATCTTCTATATTGATGTTATTGGCTTGGCTATTATTTTATTCTACAGGACTTATGTATATAGGCCTTATATTTGGTATATTTATATTAGATATAGGTTTGCAATCTATCCATATAACTAACCAAAGTATTATCTTCTCAAAAGATGAAGATGCCACAAACAGGTTAAATACTGCTTATATGACATGTTATTTTTTAGGAGGTTCTTTAGGAGCCTTTTTAGGAGGTAAGGCTTGGGCTATTTGGGGATGGGATGGAGTTGTAATTACGGGGATTGTTTTTATTCTTTTCCTTCTTGTTCTGCAATTCTTCCCTTTAAAATCTCTTAATAAATGAAATGATCTTCTTTTCTACCTTGTGAACGAACATAAATCGCTGTAAATATGTTTAGTATAGTGTATGTTCAATTAAATCTATAATAGTCATGAAAAGAAATGAAATAAACAAATCTCCACAGGATTTTAAGGGATATGAAGAAGCCAGAAAAAATAAGGTAAATGAACCACCTACTCCTATTAGTGAAAAGGAAGTAAAAGCTGCTCTGAATAGAATCAATCCTGATGAAAATAATATGGATAGGGGATAAGCTTTTAAGGAAATATAGAAGGCCTTATATAATGCAAAATTATATGAGGCTTTTTTATTATGTTATAGACCAGATGATCAATGATATTATTGCTCCCAACATTGAAAAAGAAAACATAAAACCTCCAATATAAACAACCTTTTTTGATAATAATCGTTTACGCTTTTTTAGGAAAGTGCCTGAAATGTACCAAAGTATAATGCTTGATACAAATAAAGCTATACTAACATATAATATGATTAAATAGACTTCCATTTCTCAAGAATACTTATATTAATATAACATTGAATAGAAATATTTGGTTCAGTTTGAATTATAGAATAACCCTATCGAATGTTAAGGGAGGGTGATTAGTAATCACATGGTATCTTCTATGATATAAGGAAAATCAGGAGTATCGAACCGATGGAGAGAACAAAGTATTTGAATTATTCAGTCAAATATCAAGCACTTACAGGGGTATAAAAAAATCGGACAAACCCTTTTTATCAAGTTTGTCCGAAGTAGTGGAGAATATCGGACTCGAACCGATCACCTTTAGACTGCCAGTCTAACGCTCTAATATTGTAATCTGTATATGTTATTGATAGTTAGCTAGATATAAGGTTTGTTAAATATCATTGTAATACTATTGTAATACGAACGCCAGTTTTAACATTATTTAGTTGTGCTATAAAGCATAAATATAAAAAGAATGCCCGACTTTCACAAGCCAGACATCCCGATAACTAAAAACATTAATGAGAAAAGAAATTCTTCAATTATAACTAACTATGAAAAAACATCTTTTTTATTATGGAAAATATTATTGATCTATATTTGATACCTAAGAATGCAAACAAAGCAAATAAAACTAATGATGTAAACCATATACAAGCTTCCTGATACCATTTTAAACGATTGACCTCTATTGTATCACCTTTAACGGGGTAAGGGACTTGTATGGAATCTATCTTGAATACCGAATCGCGAACTATTTTTATTTTATCTATATACTTATATTTTTCTTTGATTTGAAAAACAGTATCACCTTTCATATAGCGATCTTGAAAAATTGAATCGTATCTTATTAGCGAATCTATTTTTATTTTGTCTTTATACTCTATTTTCGTTTTCTCAACAGGCACATAGACCGTCTTAGTCTTGCATCCGACTAATAATACCAGAATAAGCAATACGGTTAATATTGCTATGATTATAGTTATAGGTTTACTTTCATCGTGTCTCATTTTATCCTGTCTTGTAATTTAAATCCCGCTTCAACGTCTTTAATATCTGCAGGTATTCCGTTTTCCATGCGAGACATAGCTGCAACAATTTGCATAAATTCTTTTCCAGAATTAGGTGTAAGCACTTTATTTCTTGGAATACCAGACCATTTTTCAACACACTCAATATATTTGTCCGTGTGATTTTCAACAGATGGTGCCCATGCGCTTATTATCTTGACAATAGTATCACGCTTGTATTTTGTAAGGTAAGTATGAAGCGTCACAAACATAGCTCTGTAACCATAAGCCATAGTCTTAAACTCTTTAAAACGCTGATCTCTGGATGGTATTACTTCACCCTGAAACACATCGTTTCCTTTTTCAATGTTACCCGCATTCTTATTTAAATATCCTCTAGTCATTCTCTTTTTCTTTTTCTTCTTCCTCTGTTTTATCTTCTTTCTTTCCTCTAAAAAGTTCTAATTCCAGACGCTTAAACCTGTCGGTTACATACAATGCTACTCCGAATATTGAGCCTGCATACAATAAACATTGTGCAAATAACCATAATACACTATCATGTATTTGTCCGTCTGATTTAATGAATCCAGCGATAGTTAAAGAACTACCTAGAAGCAACATTCCTATTGCGCTTAAATACTGGATCAACTCTTTAGTTTTGGTTTTCATTCATAAGTGTTTTATATATATTTTAAGAAGCTAAACAGCTTTCTATTTTTCAAATATTCAGTATTGCCATGGTTAGCATAAGCCTCTCTTTCAAATGAGATATTGTAATAAGCTTCCATTTTGCTTTTATACTGAAATAGCCTTACAAGCCACTCAATTACATACCATAAATAGAAAGGAATGTATAATAGTTCTCTCATTTGCTGAGTATGTATAGCCTCGTGTCTGATATTTTCTGCTGATAGCGGTTTATATATACTCTTAGCAAACACAACACCACATATATTAATTGCGCTGTGATTCGTGAACGGAATATATTTATTATAAACTATCTTCATATATGAACAATACTTATTATTACAAATATAATTATACTTTAGTTGTCATGTGTTGTTTATAACTAAATAGTTTTCAACAAAAAAAGCACCCTGTTAAGAGTGCCTTTAAAAATAAATGTGAGCTATTGATTATTTACCTAGAACTAGCCTAAAAAGTATTGTCGCTTCCTTTATAAGGCTGTGTCCGTCACCTATTCTTGTATTATCGGATATAGTACCTATCCAAGTCATATACATGTCGTCGAGCATTTCTTCTATATCTGTAAGTGTCCACATCGTTTGCATAAAGCCACTAGTCAGGGCTAATCTTTTGTTTTGCTCTAGTGCATCATTTACTAGCATATCCACAACACCCATGTTGTTAGAAATATTTACAAGTTCCTCCCTGTTTTCTGGGTATCTGTCAATAAGTTTTTCAACGCCTGATTGCATGGCATCTATTGCCTTTGCTAATTCTTCTGTAATTGCATTTGGTTTCATATATGTATAAATTATTGGTTTTGTTTATTTCTCTAATTCTATTTGTAATTTGGTGATCTCTGATTTTATATCCATATCAAACAAATTTTGTATTCTAGACAATAATACAGAAAGAAACTCTTTATTATCCTCATCTTTTTGTAGTGTATTAATCTCCTTTACAAATTGATTAATTATCATACATATTGTCAAGAGCATTACTGTAGCATTTTCACTTTTCGTTGTGTTTTCTATTGAATGTAATAGCTCATCATCTTCTGTATTCTCAACCATTACTCCGTTTTGCATTCTATACGTTTTTAGATTTTCAAACCCAATAGATTTAGCCATATCTTTAATTGAAAACGAACTATTTAAACTTATATATCTACTTATATACTCTAAATCATCTGGCTTAGTTTCAATAACTATATCACGCCAATCATCTGGTATTAAATCCAAAATTATAGAATATGATAATAGCTTATCATCTGGTACATTTTTAACAATATTGCCGTTGTCATCATAGTCATCATCGTCACCTCCATATTTATTTATCATATCTATACGCTTCGAACGTGCATAGTATTCCCAACTACCATTAAATTCAGATAAATATTCATGGATTATTTTTTGCCAATCTTCTAGCTTTTTGATAACAGCATGAGCATACATCTCAAACAAACATGTTTGATAGAACATCTTGTATGTATCATTGTTATATTTTTTTCGCTTTTTCCTGCTTTTTAAATAACTTGACTCATTGAATGATTTAGGAGATGATATAATTCGAGCTAAATCCATATTTTTAAAAACCTTGTTAAAGAAAAAAGCTAAAGTGCTATCATGTTCTATTTGCTCAAAAAATTCGTACTTCTTTACGCTACTATATTTGCTCATGCTATTCTTTTTATTGGATTCCACTTCTTATTATACATCTCTCTCAACTCTTGGATTAAATCATTGAAAGAAACTATATGCCCCATCTCAATAGACGTTGCAAGATATTTCTCTAAATCCTCCAATTGTTTTAATTGGTCTTGACTTGCCGTATTCCTTATTCCAGTCTCATGCTGATTGAATACGACAAAGTTCAACGCTTTGGCTAATCCTGAATAATCTACATTATCAAAACGAGTTACAGCTTTTGTCAAGCCTTTATACATATTGCCTGCTTCAATACGATTCAATATCAATTTATCGGCAAGCCAACAAACTGTAGTAGCGTAAATCTCTGGGTGAAGCTCCATCGCAATAAGCATCCATATATACGGATCAGCCCAGACTGATTTATTATCGCCTCTGCCAGTTGTCTTATAGGCTTTCATATTTTTAAGCACCTTTTTAAGACCTTGTTTTTCAACATCTTTCATAAAGTGGGAAATTCCCCCTTTTATGAAATCATCCTGTGTATCAATAAAATAACCTTGTTTTTGTAGGATGTAATATATTCTTTCAGCATTTACGATTGAATCAAAAATCTCGTCAGAGCGTCTGTAACTCCATCCTTTTTTACTCCTTTCAATTTCATAAGCTCTCGTTAAATCAGACACATTCAAGAATCCTGTTTTGGTTTCTTGACGAATAATAACACCGAATAAGTTACGGTCTTCGGATTTCATTGTTATATTTGTTTTCATAATTAAGCTATTTGTTTGGTTATACTCGCAAAGAGGTTCTCGTGGCGGTCAAACTTTGAAGAGCCTCTTTGCTATTACCTGTTAATACATCCCTCAATCGAGCTATCTCATAATTCTTTTCGTATAGCTCCTTCTCTAATACTTCCACCTTGTTTGTCAACCCCTTTATATTACCTTTATATGAAGCAATATACTTTTGTGGGTTTCCTGCAATTTCTTCAAGCTCACATATATATGCGTAAGCTTTTCCCAATTCCATCTGTAGAAACTTTACATACTCATTGTGTGGAATCTTGGATAATCCGAATATTGGTTTTTGCTTGTTCATACTACTATTCATCACATGTTACCAAAATACCATCTTCCTTAATTTCCGAAGTCCATGCCCTGTCTGGGTTTTCTACTCTAAGTACATGAAGCGTGTTTCTGATTGACGAATAACGCTTGCGCTCAAATAAATACGATTCTCCTTTTTTAAGATTCTTGATCTGTGATTTAATTCCTGTTTTTTTCATGATGTTTACTAGTTTAAAATATTCCTGATTGTTTTCTGCTGTCAACAATAGCTTTTGCCACAATCCTCGATGAATTATAACATTCAGCTTCACATCGTTTTTCTCCTTTAATTTCTTTACCTTCAATATTATGCCTTGCTAGTGTTTCTGCAAAATCAACGGCTGATAGTTCTAACTCGGACATATTATCTCTTATCTTAGCCGTATCGGGTAGGTTTTTCTTTTCTCTTATTAAAGAAGTACCTCCTTCACCATATAAAGGTTCATAAATAGCATTCGTACATTTTTTAAAACCCAAAGGAGATTCTACACCATGATTAGCTAAACAAGCTGTAAATTCTTTGCGCTTTATTTTTCCGTCCAACCTAGCTTTTATCCATTTGTCGGATTTACCCCTTTTCCGATAGGCGTTAATATACCGTTCACCTATTAGATCAGGATTCTTTTCTTCTTCTACTCGTTGGAAGAAAACTTCGTTAACTAAAACAGATAAATCTGTGTCAAGATATTTTGCATACTCAAGAACTATTTGCTGAACACCACGAGTCCCACCACCTTTACCTCGCTTAGATTTTATAATGTGGGATTTTTCCACATTTAAAAATCGGCATACAGAACCAATAAAACTTTCTGTTTCGGGTAATCTACTCCATTGTCTGGGATCTTTATTTTCAGGCTTTCCTGCATACTCCCACAAGCCATTTAAACTTGATGTTCCATCTTTTTCGGGGTTTAAATGCTTTAACAATTCATTTTTTTTACTGTTTAATGAGGTAATCTCATTCTTTTTGTCTAATTTTGCCATACATATAAATATTAAGTTTTACAATAAAATATTTAAATCGGTGTTTGTTGCTGCAAGCACCTTTTTTTATGTCTAAAAGGAAAGCCACCAATCACTATATGCGTGTGTGTGGAATTTGGCATATCTCTGTGATTAATGGCTTCTTATATCTTTATTAACGAATTCCACCTCGTTACAAATTATCTATTTCAAATATACAACATGACAACCAAAGTACAACTATATTTTCTAATTATTTTTAAAATTTATTTTGATCTACACGATAGCTGAATACTTTGTCGCTTAGTATAATATCCATTACTCCGCTTTCCGCATTATAGTTTATCATAAAGCCAATAGGGTTGGTTTTCGCAATAGCAGGAGTATTGTTCGTGTTTCTCCTAGAACCTCTATATCTGTTTAACCTTGATCTTTTAGGTCTGTCTATTAATATTGTTTCCATAATTTTGAATTTTATTAATTTCTTACTCTGAAAAATTTACTACCTTTGAATTGTCGCAGTAATAAATTATAGCTTTAGTTTATTTTTATACTGCAAATATAACTATGTATATATTAAACATCATAATTAATTAAGTTAAATAATGCTAATAATAATAGTGATAGTTTTATTTTATGTCATTTATTAGCTTGTAGTTTAATTTTAAATATAAACAACTTGAAAATGATTAAACTAAGAGTCAAAGAATTATTAAGAGAAAAAGGAATTACGCAAAAAGAGCTTGCCGATAAAATGAACATAACGGAAGTTGGTCTTTCAAAATCTTTGACAGGTAACCCGACTACAACAACCTTAGAGAGAATAGCGGATGCCTTAAATGTAGACTTTCTTGAATTATTCGCACCTCAATCTAAAGGTATCAATGGATATATTGAGTATAATGGAATAATAAGAAAAGTAAGTTCTAAATCTGATATTGAAAAGATACTCCATGAGATTAAAGAATAATATGATTAATCTCCGTTATAAGTATTGTTTGCGTAATAGTTAGTCAATGATTCAGCAAGCATGTTCATGTCGTGCATGATAGAACCTCTTTTTGCCTTGCGAACTTCATATACCAAATAGAACTCATCACGTCTTGCCTTGCTCCAAGCCAACGTTAAAGCTTGTGACATAGATAATTCTTCATCTTTTCTTAGTTTATTAGCTAATTTCATTATCTTTGATCGGTTATAAGTTGTTTTCATAATTGTAGTATATTTTATTCGTTGTTGATATATTTTTATACTACAAATGTAAGGTCATAACATTACGTGTGCAAATATATTTAATGTTTTAACATTAAATTAACTTTTATTTTTAAGGTTGAAACCTTACACGTCCTTTGCACGCTTGATTTAATTAATAACTAGGATATGGT
>NZ_JAEPKU010000121.1 GCF_016652235.1 Dysgonomonas sp. Marseille-P4677 | reverse complement strand
GGAGCAGACTATCTGAGCTTGGGCGAATTAAAGTTGGCAAAGGAATATTTCATGAAGCGAGTAAGACAGGCTCCGGCAGAAGCTAATTACTATCTTGGAGAAATTGCTTTTAAAGAAGGTAACATGGCTGAGGCAAAACAAAATTTTGAAGCAGCAGTAGCCGCTAATCCGGAATCAGCCTTAGGAGCTATTGGATTGGCTAAATTGGAGTTGAAATCAAATCCAAAAGCTGCCGAAGATCAATTGAAAGAGATTCAGAAGAAAAATAAAAAAGATGTAACTGTAATTTTAGCAATAGCTCAGGCTTATCTTGATAATGGTATGAAGGATAAAGCCATGGAAAAATTACAAGATGCTCGTAAAGCAGACAAAAAATCTCCGTATATATATATATTCGAAGGAGATATTCTAGCTAAAGAGAATAAACCTGGAGATGCAGCAATGCAATATGATCAAGCCATCAACTTTGATGCTAGTTGTGTACTTGCTTATATGAAGGGTGCAAAAGTATATGAATTTATCAATCGTAAAACAGCAACAGATATGTTGAAAAAAGCGATTGAGATTAATCCTGAATATAAAATAGCATACAAAGACCTTGCTCAGGTATCTTATCGTGATGGTTTTTATCCAGATGCTATTGCTGCCTATAAAGAGTATTTTAAAGGTGGAGATTATACCGTTGAAGATATAACTTATTATGCCTCTGCTGAGTATTTTACTCAACAATATGATGAAGCTAAAGCTTTAATAAATGAAGGTCTTAGCAAAGAGGCGAACAATTTTGTATTGAATCGTTTGTCATTATATACTAATAATGACCTGAAAGATTTTCCAGCAGCTGTAGCGGCCGGAGATAAATTCTTTAGCATACAAAGAAAAGATACTGTTAAGTATCTAAAACAGGATTATCTGGCTTATGCTAATTCTTTAAGCGAAACAGGTAACAAAACTAAAGCTATCGAACAATACAAAAAAGTTGCTGAATTAGATCCTTCTAATGTAGATGTATACAAAGAAATTGCTACAATTTGTGCAAATGAAAAAATGTATGCTGAAGCTTCTGAATTCTATAAGAAATATATAGAACTAGCTAGCGAAAAAGTTGATGCTCAAGATTTTTATCAATTAGGATCATACTATACTAATGCGGGTAGAATTGCAAAAGTAGATACAGTTGCTATGACTGCAGATCAGGCTAAAGCTAAAGCTGCAGAATATTATAAACTGGCTGACGGAGCTTTTGCTACTGTGTCGGAAAGAATGCCTGATAGCTATTTAGGTTACTATCAAAGAGCTCGTGTTAATTTCGAATTAGATCCTGAGAGTGAACAAGGGTTAGCAAAACCTCACTATGAAAAAACTATTGAAGTTATTCTAGCTAAAGGCGATGCTGATAATAATAAAATATTAGTTGAAGCATATAGCTATTTAAGTTATTTCTATTATCTACAATATGATAAGACTAAAAAAGCTGAAGATAAGGCTAATGTGAAATTATATGCAGAGAAAGTTCTTGAACTAGACCCTGAGAATTCGAATGGTAAAGCCTTGTTTGAATTTGCTAATGGCAAATAAGTAAGACAGGTATAATAATATAATAACCCGGAGCAAAATGTTCCGGGTTATTTTTTTTGAATAAAACTCATTAGATAAGGAAAAAGCTGTATCTTTGTATCCAATTAAGTGGATAGATTTGTATTGATTGCAACCACATGAAAAAATGCTAAACCATTTTCTATTCTGCGCTATCTATACATCTCTTTCCTGTTTTATTTAACAGTAATAATTATTATATAATGAGTTATCTATTTACATCTGAGTCTGTTTCGGAAGGACATCCAGATAAAGTAGCAGACCAGATATCAGATTCTTTGTTAGATGAATTTCTGGCCTATGATGCTAATTCGAAAGTAGCATGTGAAACATTGGTTACAACAGGTCAAGTGATATTAGCTGGAGAGGTGAAGTCGAAAGCATATATTGACATCCCTGAAACTGCGCGTAAAGTAATAGAGCGTATTGGGTATACCAAAAGTGAATATCAGTTTGAGGCCAAGTCATGTGGCGTATTATCGGCAATACATGAGCAATCTGATGATATAAACAGAGGCGTAGACGGAAAGATAGATCCAATGGATCAAGGAGCAGGTGACCAAGGTATGATGTTTGGTTATGCAACTGCCGAGACTGATAATTTTATGCCTTTAGCATTAGACTTATCACATGCATTATTAATAGAGCTGTCAGCTATTCGTAAAAACGAATTGGAACTGATGCCGTACCTTCGCCCTGATGCAAAATCGCAAGTGACAATCGAATATGACGACAATGGTTCTCCATTGCGTATCGATACTATAGTTATCTCTACACAGCATGATGAGTTTGGCGATGATGCGACTATGCAGCGTAAAATTAAAGAGGATGTTATCAATATACTTATTCCAAGAGTAAAAGAAAAATACAAATTTAGAGAAGATATTGTTTGTCTGTTCAATGATAATATCACTTATCATGTCAATCCTACAGGACGTTTTGTTATAGGAGGTCCACATGGTGATACCGGGCTTACAGGTAGAAAGATCATCGTTGATACTTATGGAGGGAAAGGTGCTCATGGTGGCGGTGCTTTCTCTGGTAAAGATCCTTCTAAAGTAGACCGTTCGGCAGCATATGCAGCTCGCCATATCGCGAAGAATCTTGTTGCAGCGGGAGTCTCTCCTGAAATCCTAGTGCAAGTATCTTATGCAATAGGTGTGGCAAAACCTATGAATATTTATGTAGATACTTATGGGAAAAGTAATCTTAATATTTCTGATGGAGACATTGCTAAAAAAGTAGAATCTTTATTTGATATGCGTCCTAAAGCTATTGAACAAAGACTTAAATTGCGTAATCCAATTTATGCAGAAACAGCTGCTTACGGGCATATGGGGCGTGAACCACAGATAGTAACAAAATTATTTCGTTCTCGTTATAATCCGGAAGGAATAACTCGTGAAGTAGAACTCTTTACTTGGGAGAAGCTGGATTATGTAGATGCAGTAAAAAAAGAATTCGGTTTGTAATATGCAAGAAGTACATATTCTGATTTCCAGAATATGTACTCTCTTTATTATATAAAAAATAATGTCCGTTTTGGTGAAAGACTCCATATCATATATAAGTAATATCGGACAGGATAGCATCGATTATAAAGACTCTATCCAGCAATCACCTTTTTCTATAGGTATTATAAAGGGTGAAATTAATGGTCTTGTAGATAGGCAGACTATTAATAATACATATACTCTTGATGATAGTAGCAAAAAAGATTTTAGACATGAAGGAGTTCGACACCCTTTTGCTATAGAGCAATCAGACAGTATATTTGGATTATTGCTGTTATGTTTTGTCCTTTTTGCACATTTATATCATGGAGGATTTGCCCATTTGAAAGAGAATATATCTATTTTATTTTCTTCAGATAAGAATAAGCGAATATATGGTCAGACTACTGCAAAGGAGATAATCTACAGCTATTTTCTCATTTTTCAGACGGTAGTGCTTTCTTCTGTTTGTATATATAATATTTTTATTCAATTAGATACTTTTTCGGAAGGAAATGGAAATCCTCTGGTTTCTATATTTTCCTTTATTTTGTTTATTTGCCTATTTCTGGGGATCAAAGATTTTATATATATCTTATTCGGATATATTTTCGATATGGACAGAGAGATGAAGGGATGGAGGCGCACTTATATTACTGCGATAGAAATATTAGGGATGCTTTATTTTATCCCAACTTTGTTTCTTGTATATGCAGATTACTTTCATCTTCAGATTGTTATTTTCATGTTAATTTTATTTCTTATAGTTCAATTAATACTTTTTTATCAAATAATAGTCTTTTTTATTAGAGAAAAATTTAACTTTTTGTATTTGATTGCCTACCTTTGCACTTTTGAAATATTACCCTATATATTTCTAATAATAGGATTAGCGTATTTATATAAAATTGACGTTTTTAATATACTATGACTTTAAAAATCAAGCGGGTTTTGATATCTCAACCTGCACCTATTACTGAAAAATCTCCATATTTTGATATTGCTGAAAAATATCATGTACAGATGGACTTTCGACCCTTTATACGAGTCGATGGTTTAGATGCCAAAGAATTTAGACAGCAACGTATAAATATTCAAGATTATACTGCTGTTGTATTTACAGCTAAAGTAGCTATAGATCATTTCTTCGCACTATGTGAGGAATTTAGAATTACAATGCCTGAGACGATGAAGTATTTTTGTATTTCTGAATCTGTGGCTTTGTACCTTCAAAAATATATTGTTTATAGAAAACGTAAAATATTCTTTAGTACAACCGGTAAGATGGATGGCCTGGGAACAGCTCTGACCAAGCATAATAAAGACAAATTTATTGTGCCTGTATCTGATGTACATACCGAGGATCTTACGGCTGTTCTTGACGAAAAGAAGGTTGATTATACTAAAGCTGTGATGTATCGTACTGTAAGTAATGATATTACCGAGCAGGAAATTATGTCGTATGATATGTTAGTGTTTTTTAGCCCTGCGGGAATCGTTTCATTGTTTAAGAATGCACCTGATTTTAAACAGGGAGATATAGCAATCGGCTGTTTTGGCGCATCTACAGCAAAGGCTGTTCGTGATGCCGGATTGAGACTAGATTGTGAAGCTCCGCTTCCGGGTGTTACGTCAATGACGGCAGCGCTTGAAGATTATATAAAAGAGAATCATAAAGCAAAGTAAATTATTGCGAGATATAATTGGAAAGAGCTTAACTTATATCGTTAGGCTCTTTTTTGTACAGATACCTATGGTGATTACAGATAAAGATCTAGGAGAAATCAGGCTTGTAAAAAATGTACAAGCACGACGAATTATTGTTCGTCGAAAAGATGGTTGCTTGCAGTTAACATATCCTTCGGGAGTTACTATGTCTTTTATAGAAAAGACCATAGTTGAAATGAAGCCCCGTTTGTTAAAGCTATTAGAAAAGGCTCCTAAATCACAATTATTCACACCAGATATCGAATTTAGAACTTTTAGCTTTGTTTTAAACTTGATAGAAAGTAAATCGACGAGTAATTATTACATGAAGCTAAAAGATGCAGTCTTGACGGTTTCCTGCCCCATTGGCATAGATTATGGAGATGCTCAAGTTCAATCAACTATAAAAAACTTTGTAGAAAAAGCTCTTCGCTACGAGGCTAAGCGTTTATTTCCTGAGAAAGTAAAGTATTATGCGCAAACTTTTGGTTTTTCGTTCTCTACAGTAAAGATAAATAAAAGCCGTACACGATGGGGGAGTTGCTCTTCGAAGAAGAGTATCAATCTTTCATATTATTGTATGCTGCTTCCGGAGCATCTGGTCGATTTTGTAATATTACACGAGTTGTGCCATACTATAGAAATGAATCATGGTGAGCGATTTTGGCAATTACTTAATCAAATAACAGGCGATAAAGCTAAAGGGCTTACCAAAGAATTGAAAGCCTTCAAAATGAATTGGTAATTATTTATTCGGAAAGTGACTTTTCGCTAAAGCTTAGAGGCAATAAAGTTTTTATAGATTCTACTTCATATATCTTTTCTTCTCCATACATTACGATTCTCAAAGGGGAATCGAATCTGTTTTCTATTTCAACCATTGTTTGTCTGCATCCGCCACACGGGCAACAAGGGCTATCGGTAAAACTTCCATTGTGAAGAGCTGCTATGGCGATTGTTGTTATCGCTATATCCGGATACTGACTATTAGCAGAGAAGATGGCGACACGTTCAGCGCAGAGCCCCGACGGATATGCTGCATTTTCTTGGTTGTTTCCTGTGACGATTTTTCCATTGGCAAGCATAATAGCAGCCCCTACATGAAACCCAGAATATGGCGCATATGCCCCTTTTGTAGCTGATTTTGCTTCATCTATAAGTTTTTTTATATCTTCTGTACTTTCTTCGTATCCGTAAACGAGTATCTTTGTAGTTAAATTTAAACTTTCCATTACGATCGCAGTTATTATATAAACATATAAATATATGAAAAAAACGTATTACCTGAACGTCTCTATCCGATTAATTATATTATCAGGGTTCTTATTATTTACTACTGTTTCTGCTTTTGCTCAGGCAAAACGTTATAAAATATATGATGACTACATTGATACTTACAAGCATATAGCGATAGAACATATGAAAAAATATAAGATTCCTGCAAGTATAACTCTAGCGCAGGGATTATTGGAGTCTGGAGCCGGGAAAAGTTCCCTAACTCAGAGTTCAAACAATCATTTCGGCATCAAATGTCATAATGATTGGACTGGAGGACGCGTTTATAAAGCCGATGATAATCCTAACGATTGTTTTCGAAAATATAAAAAGGCCGAAGATTCGTATGAGGATCATTCTCGTTTTTTGGCGGATAAGCAGCGTTACCGCTCGTTGTTTTCTCTTTCTATAACAGACTATAGAGGATGGGCCAGAGGTCTTCAACAGGCAGGTTATGCTACGGATAAGGCTTATGCTAATAAACTTATAAAACTTATAGAGGATTATCAGTTGTATCAGCACGACAAGAAAGGATCGGGTAAGGATAAAGAAAAAGAATATTCTGCACAGCAAAGAGTAAAAGAATATAAACATGTTCCATACAAAACGCATAACTTGGTATATGTCATAGCTCAGGATGGCGATACTTATGAGGGAATTGCTGCTGAATTCGGATTTAAGCCTAAAGATCTTTATAAATATAATGAAGTACCCGAAGGTTTTCCTCTAAAGGAGGGAGATTTGGTTTATTTCGAAAAGAAAAAATCGAAAGCGGATAAACCTTATTACGATCATGTAGTCCAAGTAGGCGAATCTATGCATAGCATATCGCAATTATATGGTTTGAAAGTCAAGAATCTTTATAAAATTAACAAGAAAGACTTCGAGTATGTCCCTGAAGAAGGTGATGTATTGAAGTTAAGGTAAAATTAAAACACAAACTTAAAATGAGAATTTTTTTATTGACGATTATTTTTGTAGCACTAGCAATGGGAGTGCAGGGACAAGACGAAAAGGATAAACTAGTAGATGGGAAATGGACCTTGAAAGGGGTGACTGGAGTAAATCTCTCCCAAACGGCAGTCAGTAACTGGTCGGCCGGAGGTGAGAATGCAATGGCAGGAACCGCATATCTAAATGGAACATTAGTTAGGAAAAGTGGTAACTGGCTTTTTTCTAATGCTCTAGCTCTGGAATATGGTTTAACAAATACGAAAACTCAGGGCACTCAGAAAACAAGCGACAAGATCGATTTTACAACTCAACTTGGTTATTCGACAGATAATAAGTGGTATTATACTGTCATGGGAGATTTCAAATCTCAGTTTTACAAAGGTTATAACTATCCCGACAAAGAACATTATATATCTAATTTCTTTGCGCCTGCCTATTCCAATATCTCTATAGGTATGGAGTATCGGCCTAATACCATCTACTCTGTATATCTATCGCCACTGGCTGGTAAACTTACTTTTGTAGAAGATGATTACCTATCGAGTATTGGTGCATTTGGTGTTGATCCGGGTGATAGATTTAAGGCTGAAATGGGAGCCTACCTCAAAGCTCGGATGGAAAAGACGATAATGGAGAATGTAAAATTGATATCTACACTGGATCTTTTCACTGGCTATGATGATTCTTTTGGAAATGTAGATGTTAACTGGGATCTTTTACTCAGTATGAAAATTAATAAATATCTTTCTGCTAGTGTAAATACTACATTAAAATATGACGATGATGTAAAGATAGCCCATGAGGATGGAACAATAGGCGGTCCAAAAGTACAGTTCAAGGAAATGATCGGTCTGGGAGTCGCTTATAATTTCTAAGAAATAAATATGTATAAAAAATGGTATCGATTTATTGTCGATGCCATTTTTTTATTTAATATGAGAAATCTAATAAACAATAAAAGCGAATGACTTTGTTTGTCGGTTGCTGATTTTGTATTAATTTTATACAATTAACCTATTTAATATAAGAGTATGAATAAGTTTCTTCTAATCTCATTGTGTACCATAGTTTCGGTTTTTACGTTTGCTCAAGAAAAAGCTGAATATTTAGCAGGTGCTGTTCCTGAAGTTGATGGTAAAGTAGTTTTTTCTAGAACTGTGAAGGTCAAAAATGATATTTCAAAAGCGACCCTTTTCGACCTTATGTATAAATGGGCGAACAAAAAATATAATAACGAAAATAGCGAGAAAGGCTTAACTAATCGTGTTCTGCTCTCTGATAAAGAGCAGGGAGATATAGCCTGCGGAGGGGAGCAATATCTTGTATTTAAGAAAAATGCTTTTGTCCTAGACAGAGCAAAAATGTCATATCAGCTTTTACTGGCAATTGATCAAGGAAAATGCGATGTGATTGTCAGGAATATACGTTATGATTATTCGGATAACAAAGAGGTTATTCCGGCCGAAGAGATGATAACAGATAATGTTGCATTGAATAAAAATGGAGATAAACTTAATAGGTATTTCGATAAGTTCAGGATACAGACAATTGATAGTCTAAATGCTATTATGACAGGTATTGATGTTTACCTGAATGGAACAAACACAAGCGGGGCCGTTGCTTCTGTCTCCACTGTGCCGGTTGTAAATGAACCGGTACAACAATCTGTAAGCCCGGTTGTAAATAATGATATTACGCCTATTAGTGTTGCGGGTTCTCTTTCTACAGATATGCCCGGATTTAAGAGAGTGAGTGCAGATAAAATACCAGGGAATTATATAAAACTATTGAGTGATTGGACCTTGATTACATCAGGTACTACTGATCAAACAAATGTGATGACAGCCTCGTGGGGCGGTTTAGGTACATTTTGGGAAAAGCCTGTAGCTTTTTGTTTCCTAAATCCAACGCGTTATTCAGTGCAAATGATGGATAAAGGAGAATACTATACAATATCATTCTATACGGAGGCCTATAAAGAAGCCTTGAGATATTGTGGTTCTGTGAGTGGACGTACAACCGATAAGATAAAAGGTTCGGGATTAACTCCAATCAAGACACCTTCAGGTGCAACTGCTTTTGCTGAAGCTTGGATGATATTGGAATGTAAAAAAATTGTTTCGCAGCAAATGTCTTCGGATGCTGTTGTCGATAAGAATCTACCGAATGATTGGACAAAGGATGGTTTTCACAAGATGTATATCGGTGAAATATTAAATGTTTGGATTAAATAAAAGAGATTACCTATTTATGCTTTTCTTAAGTATAAGTATTCTAATGTTTCATAATTTAGAAATGTGTCGTCGAGCATATTTCAGAATATAATTGTAAAGTCTATGAGAAAAATAGCATTAATTACAGGAGCTACTTCGGGTTTGGGGCGAGCCATTGCACTACGCCTTGCAAAAGAAGGCTATGATGTGATTATCACCGGCCGCCGAAAAGAAAGATTAGAAGAGTTGGAAAAAGAAATTGAGATTAAATACGAATCCAAAGTTTATTCTCTTTGTTTTGATATAAGGGTATATAATCAAGTGGAAGATGCTATAAATAGTTTGCCACAAGATTGGAAAAATATAGATGTATTGGTGAATAACGCAGGTCTGGCAGCAGGTCTCGATCCTATACAAAAGGGAGTCGTAGATGATTGGGAGAGGATGATCGATACCAATGTCAAAGGTTTACTTTATATAACCCGTATTGTTTCACCGGGAATGGTAGAGCGAAAGAGCGGGCATATAATAAATATGGGGTCTATTGCCGGTAAAGGGGTTTATCCTAACGGCGCTGTTTATTGTGCTACTAAATATGCTGTAAATGCTTTGAGCCAAGGTATGCGTATGGATATGTTACCTTATGGTATTCGTGTGACCCAGATATGTCCCGGAGCTGTAGATACTGAGTTTTCATTGGTGCGTTTTAAGGGAGATAAGAGCCGGGCTGATCAGGTGTATGAGGGTTATGACTCTTTGATTGCTGATGATATTGCTAATGCGGTGTATTTCGCTGTTACGCAACCTGCTCATGTAGATATTCAGGATGTGTTGGTAATGCCTACGGCCCAAGCTACAGGAAATATGTTCCATAAGGAGGAAAAGAAGTAATAATACAGAGTTGGAGATATAGAGTGTGTCTTTTGTTAGGCGCACTCTTTTTTTTACCTTTGTGCTCTGTTGAAAATTTTATCTTCTGATCCTCTGTTTAAAGACGTAATACTTTCTTGATATTATGTGCACAAGATAGAGTAGGATAGGATTGAGGTAGCCAAAGAAAAAGAAATTATGCGTATAGATATTATAAGTGTGTTGCCGGAAATGTTTACCGGATTGATTGATTGTTCAATTCTGAAAAGGGCCCAAGAAAAGAAACTTGCCGAGATAGTTGTGCATAATTTAAGAGATTATGCAACTAATAAGCATCGTAATGTCGACGATTATCCCTTTGGTGGGGAGGCTGGGATGGTTATGCAGATAGAACCTATTGATAATGCGATTTCAGCATTAAAGCAGCAACGTAGCTATGATGAAGTTATCTATACTTCGCCTGATGGTGAAGTTTTCAATCAAAAGATAGCGAATCAGATGTCTTCCTATAAAAATATAATAATTCTTTGCGGTCATTATAAAGGGATCGATTACCGTATACGCGAGCATCTTATAACACGAGAGATTTCAATTGGTGATTATGTTCTGACTGGTGGAGAATTGGCTGCTGCTGTTATGGCAGATGCGGTCGTGCGTCTGATTCCTGGCGCTATTGGAGACGAGCAATCGGCATTGTCTGATTCGTTTCAGGATAATCTTTTAGCTCCACCTGTATATACTCGTCCGGCAGAATATAAAGGTTGGAGAGTACCCGATGTCTTACTTTCAGGCCATCAGGCTAAAATAGATGAGTGGAAATTGCAGCAGGCTATAGAGCGTACCGAGCGCCTGCGTCCCGATCTGTTAGATAAAAAAGATTAAAATTGAACCTTTACGATTACACGCTCTGTGCCTGTCGTCCAGCGAGGACCGGATCTAATAAGGCGGATGGCTTCATTGTCGGATGTTCCGCAAAGGCTATATTTTACATCAAATAAAAATGGTTGTCCTAACGAGTTGACGGAAAATTCGACTGCGACCTTACCTTTTCTGTCTTTACATATATCGTCTGTAGGTCGTCTGAGCGATTTCTTGAGATATTCATTATATTTTTCATATCCACCTATAGGCTCAGGTTTTCTGCTCTTTGTTTCATCATCAGTCGAAGTTTGTTCCTCGAAGTCTTCAGGTACATATATTTCGATTGGAGTCTCATTTTTCCTGTTTATCTCTTCCGATAAGATTTCCAATTCTTCTCGATGATCTGTTGTTTCATTCTCATTTATCCTGAATTGAGAAATATTGGGTTTATAAGCTCGGACTATTTCAGAATTTTTTTGAGCTATTGTTGTTATATTTTCAGCATAATATGTTTCAGGTACATATACTTCTATTATGGCACTGTTACTCAATTCTTGCGCATGCAATCCCGATTTATGATAGTCGGTAAGGAAATACCCTCCCAAGCCAACGATAAAAACGACAGCAGCAGCTGTTTGCCAGATTTGATTATTCCGTACTGTTTTATTTTTTGCTTTAAGGCGTTTTTGTATATTGCTGATACGTTCTATATGGTTGTCATCGATGCTGTCAAAGCCTTCTATAGCTTCATACAAAAACGGATCCCTCATCGAGCTCTTTTCAATTCGATGGGCATCTTTACCTCTCCTTTGTCCGTTTATGTAATCTAAAAATTTCATTCCTTTAAATTTTTTTCGATGCAAATTTTCAAATTCCGTTTACCGTTTTGTATATAACTTTTTACACTTTTTAGGTTAAAACCGGTTTCATCAACAATGTCTGCATAAGATTTGTCCTCGTAAAAAAACTTCTCTATCGATACTCTTTGAGGTTCGGGGAGTTTCTCCATACATCCATTTAGAATATTCTCTTTTTCCTCATCTTTACTTTCACTAAATAGAGCTAAAGTATCGTCAGATTCCATAAGCTGCGAATCGAAATTAACAATAATTTCTTTCTTATTTTCTCTCAGTATATGGAAGCAATGATTTTTTACTACGCTGTAGAGCCAATTTTTAAATATCTTAATGTCATAATCCTGGATTCTTTGAGAAAGGTTTTCGTATATATCTATTACAGCATCTTGAGATTTCTCTGGATTTTGTAAATACTTTAAACAAAGACCATAAATAAGGGGGATATAACGCTCGTAAAGAGTCTGAAAATATTCAGCCTTACCAGTGTTTTTCAATAGAGACAAGAGTTCTTCGTCGCTATGTTCTTTCTTCTTATTATTTAAACTAAAGAATTGCAATCAGAATCTTTTTTGCACAAATCTACAAGATTTTGCTCAAAATCCAAATAATTATCTGATTTACATTATCAATAGAAGGGAAAGTTATTTGCGTGGGATTATGCTTGGGTAAAGGGTTATGTGGTATACACGAAAGTAGAAATTATTTAGATTGGATATCAAAATTGTGCGTTTTAGTTAAAAAAATGATCTTAAAATTGGCTATCTATATGATTTTGTGTAAATTTGTATTTAAATAATAACGAGTTTAATTTTTTAACAAGCACCCATTATGAAAGAAAAAATTGGAACAAACGCAGGTATTATTTGGGCTTACCTAGATGCAGAAGGAAGTAAACCTCTTAAAGAGATAAAAAAAGCATGTAAACTGACTGAAAAAGATATGTATGCTGCTTTAGGATGGTTGGCAAGAGAAGGCAAGATTGCCTTTAATGAACTGAAAGACGACTTACAGGTCGTTTTGTTGTAAAAAGAGAGTAAAAACTTTAAATAAAAGAGGCGCTTATTATTGATATAAGTACCTCTTTTTGTTTTTATTTGCTAATGCAACTATTTTAAATAATTTAGAGAGATAATAATTTTGCTAATTCGCTGCTAATTCTTATTTTTGTCTAGCATTTTAGCTGCTTTATGACTGAAAAAGATGAAAAACTTCTAGCTGAGTTTGAGATACGGATGCGACAGCTAATGTATCTGTGCGATGCGTTAAAGGAAGAAAACGCTTCTCTGAAACAAGAGTTAACGCAAAAGGAACGAGCTGTGGAAGATTTGATGTCGCAAGTAGAGACGCTGAAAACAAAATATGACAATTTGAAGTTTGTGAAGTCTTTTTCTTCTGAAGGAAATGAGGAAGTACAACAAGCCAAAAAGCGATTGTCGAAATTAGTGCGAGATGTAGATAAGTGTATCGC
>NZ_JAEPKU010000120.1 GCF_016652235.1 Dysgonomonas sp. Marseille-P4677 | reverse complement strand
ACCATAATAAATATACTATCAGATATATATATTCTTCGGCAGGTTTTAGACACCAGTCCACTTTCAACAAAGTATTTAAAGAGCTGGAAGGGATTACGCCTTCAGAATATATCAAAAACAACAAAGGGAGAAATTAAGACTAATCTACTTAGTATAAAACAAATTTTCCACTCTCCTCTTCTCCACTATCTTCCCCTTTTATCTTAAATATATAACTCAAAATCCCTTTAGTAAATAAAGTTTAATGATCTTGCTTAGTGATATTCACAAGCTTTTTTTTTGACCTCTGTAATTATATATACACAAACCACATAACACACTGTTAATAAGAATATTTACCTACATAATAAAGGCCATATTCTAAATTTGTGTTTCTATTTCATATCGTTTTTTGTCTTTGTGAAAGATCCCGTTCTATATAGGTTTGCATTAGTTTATAAAAGGGAAACACAATAAATAATCAATTAACGATCATGAAAGCAAAAAAAATCATTGTTTTAGGAAGCTGTAACACTGATATGGTAATACAGACAGCTCGTCTGCCCGTTCCTGGAGAAACTATTATCGGGGGTGAATTTATGATGACTCCAGGCGGAAAAGGTGCAAATCAAGCCGTTGCAGCGAGCCGTTTAGGAGGAAATGTAACCTTCATTACTAAAATAGGAAACGATGTGTTTGGCAGACAGTCTTTAGAGTTATATCAGAACGAGAATATCAATACAGACCATGTGTTTTTAGATCCAAACAATCCATCCGGTGTAGCCCTTATTACAGTAGATAATAATGCTGAAAATTGTATTGTTGTTGCTTCGGGAGCCAATAAAACCCTGTCGAAAGAAGACGTAGACAAGTGTCGCGAAGAAATTGAAAGCGCAGACATACTTCTCATACAACTTGAGATTCCGTTAGAAACCGTAGAGTATGCAGCAGAAATAGCTTACAAGGCCGGTGTAAAAGTTATTGTCAATCCGGCACCAGCATCTTTCTTGCCTGACAACTTATTCAAAAATACACATATGATCATTCCTAATATGACCGAAGCTGAGATTCTTTCAGGAGTTAAAGTTTTTGACTGGAATAGTGCAAAAACAGCAGCCGACGTAATTAGTAAAAAAGGTGTAGATATTGTAATTATTACATTAGGCATATTAGGCGCATTGTTAAAAGAAAACGGAACCTATCACGAGATTCCAATAGAAGTAAAGGTAAAAGCCGTAGACACAACTGCCGCCGGAGATACATTCTGTGGAGCTTTATGTGTAGCCATATCAGAAG
The DNA here is from genome assembly GCF_016652235.1 of Dysgonomonas sp. Marseille-P4677. Lineage (GTDB taxonomy): Bacteria > Bacteroidota > Bacteroidia > Bacteroidales > Dysgonomonadaceae > Dysgonomonas. Next base: position 12,126 of record NZ_JAEPKU010000120.1, on the reverse strand, counting down.
GAACACCGCTAACAGAAGCTATTCGTTTTGCAAATAGAGCCGCCGGATTATCTGTAACCAAAATGGGCGCTCAGGTTTCCATTCCATATCGAAAAGACATTGTTTCACCTTAAAATATAAAGAATATGTTTATAGTAGGTAGTTATGGAGTCGCCGTACTCCTCTGTGTAATAACCATGATTTGTTGGGGTTCTTGGGGAAATACTCAAAAGCTGGCAAGTTCGAAATGGCGTTATGAATTATTTTATTGGGATTATGCAATAGGTATGCTACTGTTTTCTATCATCATGGCCTTTACTCTTGGAAGCATCGGTGAGGGAGGTAGGAGCTTTATGGACGATTTAAGTCAGGCCGATAGCAACAACCTTGTAAGTGCTTTAATAGGTGGGGTAATATTCAATGCATCCAATATATTGTTATCAGCCTCTGTCTCTATAGCAGGCATGGCAGTAGCATTTCCATTAGGTGTTGGACTAGCTTTGGTATTAGGCGTATTTATAAATTACTTCGGAGCTCCGCAAGGAGACCCTGTAACGCTTTTTCTTGGCGTAGCACTAATCGTTATAGCCATTATTCTTAATGGAATAGCAGCAAATAAAAAAGGTGGAGGCTCTGATAATGCAAAGAAAGCAAAGAAAGGAATTATACTTGCTGCTGTCGCAGGTATTTTAATGTCATTCTTCTACCGCTTTGTTGCAGCGGCAATGGATTTAGAAAACTTTGAAAATCCTACAGCCGGAATGATTACACCATATACTGCATTCGTTCTTTTCTCTCTGGGTGTTTTTATTAGCAATTTCATATTCAACACATTGGTAATGAAAAAACCATTCGAAGGATCACCTGTCACCTATAAAGAATATTTCCAAGGCTCTATATCTACCCATATGGTTGGCGTTTTGGGAGGTGTAGTATGGGCATTAGGAACACTATTTAGCTATATAGCGGCTGGTAAAGCCGGTGCAGCCATATCCTATGCCTTAGGACAAGGAGCACCTATGATAGCCGTAATATGGGGTGTATTTATATGGAAGGAATTTAAAGGGGCACCTAAGAGCGTGAATAGACTCCTGCTTTCAATGTTTGTTTTCTTCTTATGCGGATTAGCACTCATTGTTTATTCGGGAATGTAAAATAATCGTAACTATTATTATTAACCAAAAACAAATTGTCATGAAAAAATTGATCTACATTATCAGTGCGATCTTTTTTTGCGCACCATGTATCGGTACGACAAAAGGAAGTCTTCCTGTCGATACGAATATAGAAGCAGAAAAAGATGTAAAGAAAGTAAAAATGATCCTGGATTTAGATACAGGAATTGACGATGCATTAGCTCTTGCTTACGCATTGGCTGATCCAAAAATTGAATTGATCGGAATCGTCACATCATATGGAAACGTAACTACAGAATTGAGCGCTATAAACTCTTTGAATATACTCAACCTTCTTCATAAAAAAGAAATCCCGGTATATTTAGGAGCCGACAAAGCAATGGATAAAACCGAAGAATTTGTAGTATTTGCCGGCAGTAAACGTATACACGGAGCCAATGGCGTAGGAGATGTAGAAATAGCCAAGAGTCCACGTCCGGTAGAAAAACAAAGTGGTGTAGACTTTATGATAGAATCGGCAAAAAAATATGGAAAAGACCTTTACATTGTCGCTGTAGGCCCTACAACAAACCTTACTGAGGCAATAAGGAAAGAGCCTAACCTGAAAGATATGGTAGGAAAATTTGTTATCATGGGTGGCGCTCTTATCGTAAAAGGAAATGTTTCTCCTATAGCTGAAGCAAATATACGACAAGATCCAGCTGCGGCAAACGAATTATTCAGAAGCGGTACCCCTCTTACAATGGTAGGCTTGGACGTTACTTTGCGTACACTTCTTACAAAAAAAGAAACTCAGGTGTGGAGAGACTTAGGTACAACTTCAGGAAAGATATTTGCTGATATGGTAGACTTCTATATCGAAGCATATATTAGTGGCACTCACAAGTTGCAAGGATGCGGATTACACGATCCTCTTGCAGTAGCTGTGGCTGTTCATCCGGAACTTGTTAAAACTTTGAATTTGCACATGCAAGTAGGTGTAACAGAAAAAGACTGGGCAAGAACAGTAGCTATTACAGAGAAGATGAACGACCCTAATCCGAACGTTGCAGTATGTGTAGACGTAGAAGTAGAACAGTTTCTTAATCTTTTCATGGATAATTTAACTCAACTGTTTAAGGCAAACTAATTTTATCTAATTCTTTCTATGAAGATAATTATTCCCCTTCTTATCTGGGGAGGGGAGTAATTCTATCTCTAATCATTAATAATTAGCATACAGGGTAAGTAGTCTTAGACATACTAGATAAGTTTCAGTAAAAAAATAAACTCTGATATATCTCATTTTGAGATATAGTTAAGTGAATACAAAAACCTATTTAACGAATATTAACCATTAATAATTTACTTATGAAAAATTTAATTTGCATTATATGTGTAATTCTTTTTAGTGTATCATGTGCTGGTACAAATAAAGAAAAAGTTTCAACAGAAACAGCGACAACAACAGCAAATACAGAAGAAGCTGTAAAAGAAGTGAAAAATGTAAAAATGATTTATGACACAGATCTTGGCATTGACGATGCTATGGCATTAGCCTATGCTCTGGGATCTCCAAATATTGATCTGGTAGGAGTAACACTCACATTCGGAAATGTAAGTACAGAAACCAGCGGACGTAATACATTGGATATACTTAGCTTGTTGAATAGGGAAGACATACCTGTATATGCAGGTGCATTACATTCTTATTCCGATAATGCGACTTTCCTTCCTGCGGCCGCAATCAAACGCATACACGGAGATAACGGTATCGGAAATGTACAATTACCTACTTCGAAAAAGACTGTAGAAAAACAAAGTGCTGTTGATTTCATTATCGAATCGGCAAATAAATATGGAAAAGATTTAGTCATTGTTGCAGTAGGACCTGTGACTAACTTGCAAGATGCACTGAAGAAAGAGCCTAAATTGAAAGATATGGTGGGCAATATTGTAATCATGGGTGGTGCATTGACTGTACCAGGTAATGTAAGCGAAGTTGCCGAAGCCAATATTTATGCCGATCCGGTAGCTGCAAACGAGTTATTCACAAGCGAAACTCCTTTTACCATGGTTGGATTGGACGTAACAGTTCGTGCAAGATTAACAAAAGAAGATACTAAAAAGTGGAGAGATTTAGGTACTGCATCAGGTAAGGCTTTCGCCGATATTGTAGATTATTATATAGGCATTTCCAGTTCTGCTAGTTGTGCTTTACATGATCCACTGGCTGTAGCCGTAGCTGTTCATCCTGAGTTGATCGAAACTATTTCTATGCATATGTTCGTAGGTACATCCAAAGAAAACTTAGGAAGAACAACTGGTGACAAGACAAAACTGAACGATCCGAATCCAAATGTAAAAGTTGGGGTAAATCTAGATTACCAAAAGTTCTTGGCCGATTTCAATACAGTTCTTACTGAACTTTTCAAGAAAAATTAATATAGATTCAAATTAAAAAGTACACAGAACAATCAAGAACCCTCTCCTGATTATACAGTACAACCTATGTATGGAGAGGGTTTATTTACAACACATAATGATCTATGAATAAAAATTATAGAAATATTGGAGCTCTTATGGCTCTAACCGGACTCCTTTTTAGTGGCACTGCATTTTCACAAGAAAAGGCTGTGACAGACACTATAAAAGCTAAAAGAGCAAATGAAGAACTTAAGAGCGACCGTAACGTAATGCTGAATGCGGCAAAGAATAACGAGCCGCGAGAAGTAAATATCGGTCTACCGGCCTCAGTTGGAGGAACAACCGTTATGGAGAATGGTTTACCGGTGGTATATTACTATTGGCCTGAGTTGCCAACCAAAACATGGCGTCAGGACGCTATGATCAATAAGGTACAATTGTTCGATCTGGGCCAGACTGCTATCAAAGTAGGTGATGTAGGTTTTTCATTAGGTACATTCGACAATCTGGGTACAGATAAATTTAAGGGAGTGGGCAGGCTTAATTCTAATCACTTCGGATTATTGCGCGGTGACATAAATCTAAGTGGCCCTCTAAATAAAAAAGGATTGAAATTTTCAGCAGGAGCCTACCTCAACTTCGATCCGGGTACATTCGATGCGAAAGGTCTACCGGAATATTATTCCGATAAAACTCAAATGTACAAAGGTGCTTTGACTCAAGATTACTCTTTCCAAGGAGGTAAGGGTAGTATTACAGCAATGTACAAATATTTCAATACAGAAGGTCTTCGTAATTTCTATGCTCCGTTCATATATAAAGAGGGAGGTAAAATTGAAGAAATCGAAGGATTCAAAATGGGAGGAGACTCTTACTTTGAGAGTACCGGAAAATTAATGGTAAAAGATGCCTTCACCGGAAAATATGAAAATAGAGATGTTGTAAAGGACAACGGAACAGAATCTCACACATTGGATATTATTTGGAAAAACATCTTGGATAATGGTTTACACCTTAATATGGTTTCGCGTTATCACTCAAGCATGGTTGGTTGCTATTTACCATTAATGACAGGAATAAATACTGTGGGAGACAGTAAATACACATATGCCGACACCGGTGAAGCATATACAGGAAACAGTGTGCAGGCAGTACTGGCAATATCAGGAAAGAAAAGACCTGCAAAAACTTTTATGTCTCAATTCGAAGTAGGTAAGAAATCTAATAATCATAATTGGAATATTGGTTTGAATCTATGGAATTATTCTATCGATAAATATGCAGCCGAAGGAGTTAAATATTTTCAGGAAGTTGCTGCCAATCCTAGAAAGCTTATAAAAGCCGGATCTGATATTAATGAATATGGTAATATGTTTGGCGGATTGGATTATCATGATGGATCTGAAAGTAAAATATCTCTATTCATGACTGATAAATGGGATATGGCAGATGTTTTCACATTAAGCCTTGGTGCAAGATTAGAATACCAGAACTTAAGAGGAAACTTTCTGGATCGTAACTTGAAACAAAATGATATACATGGTCCTAAAACCGATATCAAGAAAGATTGGCTAAACAAAGCATTTATGTTAAATGCTGTATATAAAATGACCAATACATTCGGATTGTTAGGAGAGGTTAACTATAATGAACAAGGAGGAAATCTTGACAACTACACCGTTGGGGAAGAGCCTAATATTAAGCAGTCAAGAATTCCGGGTGCTAGTTTCGGTGTATATTTCAATCACCCGATGGTAAGTTTAGTATCAAAAGCTACTTTCATTCAACGTGATGAATATAGAACAGCATTGACTTTTTCGAATCCAAACAATGCAGCGGATGATGTAAAACGTGATATTACAAATTATGAAATCCAGACTCTAGGTTGGACTACCGATGTTTTGCTTTCTCCATGCAAAGGATTTAATCTTCATTTCCTAGTTACTGTTCAAGCTCCAAAATATAAAGACTTTTCGGGAAAGGTGTCATTCAATGACGGTTCAATCGTCGGATATGACTTTAGCGATAAAACTGTTACTGGAGTGTCTAAGGTCTTATTGGAAATCGATCCGAGCTATACTTGGCAAAACCTAAGAATCTGGGCCAGTGCAAGATATTTTAGCAAACAATATCTTAACAAGCCAAATACTCTACCATTGGAAGGTCGTTGGGAAACATTTGCCGGTGCTAATTATAAATTGAATAAGTTCCTTGATTTCAATGTAACAGTCGTGAATCTGTTGAATCAACGTGGTGCTTCGGGATCTATCCCTGGCGGAGACTTGATTACTACAACTGAGGCAGCACAAAGCAAATACAACACTGTTATGTCAGGATCATATATTCGTCCATTCACTGTAGAATTTGGCGTTAAGTATAATTTCTAAATACTAAGTTCGGTTTAAACAAATGTTCATAATCCATTATATAATTGTTTTTTAGGGATTTAATTGGTAATATTAATTAAATCAATCCATTCACCTGCGGACACCTTTTCCTGAGTTATATATTAAGGTGTCCTATGGTGAATAAATCAGACAAAAATTGGTATTAGAAAACAAGACGGTTTACAAATAATGTAAACCGTCTTTGCTTATATATCCTATCATTACTTCATTGGTTTTCTATACAGACAATCATTCTTAAAAACCCCACTCCTCCTCTACTTTTCTTACCGTAGAAACATATTTTATACTATTTTATTAGTCTATCACCTTATACCCTTTCCATCCATAGTGAGCACAGAAGATAAAACAAATAAGAGGTATAATATAAGCTATCTGGTAAACATGTTCATTCTGGTGCATTATATACGCTGTCAGCTGAGGTAGACACGCATTACCCACTATGGCCATCACCAGAAAAGCAGAACCGCTTTTGGTGTTACTACCCAAATCTTTCAATGCCAAAGAAAATTGTGTAGGATACATTATCGACATAAAGAAAGAGACACCCAACATAGCATACAATCCTATTACCCCACCGAAGGTCATAATCACTCCGCACAATATAATGTTGGCTAATGCATACACCACAAGCATATTCTGAGGTTTGAATTTCACCATCAGCAAAGTGCCGATCCATCTACCGGCAAGAAAGGCTAGCATGTATAGGCCAAAGAATGTTGTAGCAGTACTTTCGGCCATGCCCGCATACGTACAACAATATACCAGAAACAAACTATTGATTGCGGTTTGTCCTCCATTATAGAAAAACTGTGCTATTACACCCCAGCGTAAATGACTACGTTTTAACACTTTAAAGTCAATAAGTTTATCTGTACCCTTTTCACCTTCCTCATACTCTCCTTCTTTTATTTTAGGCAAATGAGAAAAGATGAAAACAATAGCTATAATAACCAATACAATACCTAAAATAAGATAGGGTAGTTTCATAGCATCGGTCTCGAATTGTATATATCCCTCCCATCCGCCAACATAATCGGCAGGAATTGTTTCTCTTGTATATTGATGTCCACTAAGAACAAGTTTACTCAAAAACATAGCAGCTATAAAAGCCCCTAAACCATTGAATGATTGTGCAAGATTAAGTCTTCTGGAAGATGTTTTCGGATCGCCCAAAGCTGTAACATATGGATTGGCTGCCGTTTCAAGAAAGCACATTCCCGTAGCTATTATAAAAAATATACCTAGGTATGCCCAATATTCTTTGATTATAGAGGCCGGAAAGAATAACAGTCCACCCAACGCCGCAAGAAAAAGGCCGAATACAATTCCTGCCTTATAGCTATATCGTTTCATAAACATGGCTATAGGAATAGGAAATATAAAGTAGGCCAGCCAATAAGCTGTTTCGGTAAAAGAAGCCTCGAATGTATTCAATTCGCAGGTTTTCATCAACTGCCGTATCATTGTCGGCAACAGATTACTACTAATAGCCCAGATAAAGAATAAGCTGAATATAAGTGCCAAAGGAATGGCATATTTATTTTTTGTGGTATTCATAATTTAAGGAAAAGATAAGGTAAGATATTATTCGGACATGTTTTTTATATAGGGTAATTCTATTAGATTTTTTAATCGATAGAAACGTTCTGCGTTTAAGCCCAAAAAGCTAATTTTTTCTTCTTCTGATAATAAATTTGACTTTAGTATAAAATCGTACGACATGCGATAAGTGATGGCCGTTATGGTACGTGGATAATCTGATCCCCACATCAGTTTTTCGATTCCAACCAAAGATGAGGCTTCTTTTATTGCCCATACAGCTCCTTTGAAAGGATAAAACTCATCGTTAAACAGCCATGTAATCCCCCCCGACTCTATCATAACGTTCTTGTTACGAGCCAATTTCACCTGCTCTTGCCAATTGGGGCGAGTGACCATAGCAAAATGCCCGATAGCAATTCTAAGATTTGGAAATTCTGCAATAATTTCGTTCATCTCCCCTACTTGCTGAGCACCATCCGCAAGGTCAATTGACAATAAGATATCATGCTTTTCCATCAGCTTGAACAATTTCATCATTTCATCAGATGTCATAAACACCCTCTTGTCGGGCATAATCAAGCGCTGTGCAGGAATTTTTATAGCTTGAAATCCTTGAGTTATAATTTTCTCTGCATGTTCATAATATCCTGATTTTCGAAAATCGACCATGCCGCAACATAAAAAACGGGTTGGGTATTTTTGTTGTACTTCCCACAGATAATCGTTTTGTATACCATCTATAAATTCTTGGGTGATGACAGCAGCCGAAACCTGGGCATAATCCATATTAGAAAGGAAAACTTCAGCTGTATTTCTGCCATCTATCATAAATGGTGGAACCATTTGACGTACTTCACCCATAAACAGGGACTTCCCTCCATCCAAAGTTTTTATCTTCCCCCCATTTACTTCTGTATCTTGCTTGAGCCAAAGATGCGCATGTGCATCTATTATTTTGATATTCATGGTCTAAAATTCTATCAGAATTCTGAATACCTGTCCCGGATGTTGAGACCAATATTCTAATGCCTGTTGGGCTTGTTCTGGTTTATATATAGCACTTATTAATTTATCTTTCGGACAAGTTCCTCTTTTCATATATTCGATTACCGCCCTGAAATCCTCCGGCATTGCATTACGGGAACCTCGAATATCGAGTTCTTTCATTACAAAAAATTTTGTTTCAAAAGCTATTTCAGACTTTGCATAACCAATACAAACTACTCTTCCCGTAAAAGCGACTTCATTGATTGCCATTTGATAAGTAGCCGGTGCGCCTACAGCTTCGATAATAACATCAGGCCCTGTACCGTTAGTGATAGCCAATAAACGTTCGTGTACATTTTCTGTCTTAGAATTGATAGTATCAGCAACACCAAGAGATTTGGCCAAAATAAGTTTATCGTCATCCATATCCACAGCGATTACTTTTGCACCCCGCAATACCGATCGTATAATAGCTCCTACGCCTATCATACCGCAACCTATAACCATAACTGTGTCTAAATCTGTAATTGCAGCGCGTGACACTGCATGAAAGCCCACACTCATAGGTTCTACCAATACAAAATCTTTTGGAGTAAGAGCTGAGTCCATTATAACTTTCTGCCAAGGAACTGCAATATATTCACTCATTGCTCCATCACGTTGTACTCCTAAGGTCTGATTGAATTGACATGCGTTCGGCTTACCATTGCGGCACGAAGGACAATAGCCACAACTTGTATATGGATTTACAGTGCATGGCATACCCGGCCGGATATTCTCCGGAACCTCACTAGCCACGGATTCTATTACAGCTCCAATCTCATGTCCCGGTATTACAGGAAGTTTAGCCATCGGGTTTTTTCCTAAAAATGTATTTAGATCCGAGCCGCAAAAACCGACATATTTTATCTTTAAAAGAACTTCTCCTTGTTTTATTTCAGGTTTATCTTTTTGCGTTAAAGAGGTTTCACCTTTTTCTGATATAATAAGAGCTTTCATCCTATTCGTATATTTTAAATATTCGATCCATTAATTTCCATTTTTCGGAAGATGTAGCGCCTGCTTCCACGTCTTGAAATATTGACATATATTCTTCCCACTCACGTTGCTGAGGCAAGGTCGCTAATTTAGCAAAAGCGGTATCCCAGTCGAAATCCTCGGGTGTTTCAACAATCATGAATAGACGTTTACCCAACAAATATATTTCCATTTCCAGAATCCCGACTTCCTTTATACCTTCACTTATTATTTGCCAATGTTCTGCCTGACTGTGTCTTTTTATATATTCATTTATCAATGTAGGATCGTCTTTCAGATCGAGTGTCTGACAGTATCTTTTTGTTGGAAATGGATACTGTTTCATTTTATATCCTGTTGTTTTATTTTCCATATTTACTAACTATTCAGCCATGTATCTCGATGGCGAGATTTAAGAATATCTTTAACTTCGGCTAACAGCTCTTCATCTAAAGGAGCATTCACCCATTCTATATTTTGCAACACAGCTTCAGGTCGTGATGTACTAAACAATGTTGTAGCTATATGCGGATTGGATGTGGAATACTTTATAGCCAATTGTTCTATCGATTTGCCTTTTGCCTTACAGTGCTGTACAGCTTTCTTACAGAGGTCTTTCAAAGGTTGCGGTGCAGGATGCCAGTCAGGCCATCCTCTTTCGGTTAATAATCCCATAGAAAAGGGAGATGCATTGATTATTCCAATATTTCTTTGCTCGAAATAGTCGAAATAATCAATTAAAGCATCATCATTTAAACAATAATGGCAAAAAGATAAGATACAATCGATTGTACCTTCAGGAACATTATCTATTACATATTTAAAATGACGAAGAGTCAGGTTGGTAATACCTATATTTTTCACAATACCTTTGTCTCGCAGTTCGATAAGTGCAGGCAAGGTCTCATTACAGACCTGGTCTAAATCGGCAAACTCGATGTCGTGTACATTGATTATATCTATATAGTCTATATTTAGTCGTTCCAAGCTTTCAAATACACTTTCATTTGCTTTTTTCGCAGAGTAATCCCAATGATTTTGATCATTTATTCCATAACGACCAACTTTTGTTGATAGGTAATATTTGTTTCGTTCTATATCCTTAAGTGCTTTACCCAATACCTTTTCGGCTTTTAAATATCCGTAGTAAGGTGAAACATCGATAAAGTTTATTCCATTGTTTACTGCCACATGAACAGCCTCGACTCCCTTGTCTTCATTAATTGAGTGGAAAACTCCACCTAATGACGACGCTCCAAAGCTCAAATTAGAGACCTTCATGCCTGTTTTTCCTATTTCTTTGTATTCCACTTGCAATATTTTTATTTGTTATTATACCAAAGATAGACAATTGAGTATTTAACATATAATACAATTTCAAAAATTAAACGCAAAGGTTTGCATTAGAAGAACGTTTTCTTTTCCTTTGTGTAATGGAAGAAAAAAGGAGGCATATATCGTTGAAAGATTTAGCAGCCGAATTGGGTGTTTCTATCTCGACTGTTTCACGGGCATTGAAAAATAGTCCTGAAATTAGTAAAGAAATGTGTGAACGGGTAAAAACACTCGCTAAAAAAAGGAACTACCGCCCTAATCCTTTTGCTATGAGCTTATTGAAGAACTCACCTCGCCTTATTGGTATTATAGTTCCTGATATTGTCACACATTTTTATTCTTCTATAATCAGTGGTATAAGTGATGTTGCAAGAAAAAATAGTTATTCGGTTATTATTACCTCTACCTACGAACAGTATGAGCTGGAAAAACAAAGTCTCGAAGATCTGATAAATATAAGAGTGGAAGGTATTATAGCCTGTCTTTCACAAGAAACAACCGACTATTCACATTTCGATCACTTAGCCGATCAGAATATACCACTTGTCTTTTTTGATAGAGTTTGTCTCACTGAAAAGTTTTCGTCGGTGATTACAGATAATGTTGAATCGGCCCAAAAAGCGACAGAACATTTATTGGCGACAGGCTCGAAAAGGATTGGTTTTATAGGAGGTTCTAATCATTTAGAGATTGTTCAACAAAGAAAACATGGTTATTTACAGGCTCTGCGTGATCATAAAATACCAATAGAGAAAGAGCTTGTCTTTTGTAAAAAAATCGACTATAAGCAAGGATATGAAGGTGCCTGTACATTATTATCACAAGCTAATCCGCCTGATGCTATATTAGCAATGACCGATAGTATTGCTTTTGGTGCGATGAGGGCTATTAAAGAAAAAGGGCTTCGTATACCCGAAGACGTTGCGCTAATTGGATATACAGACGAGGCTCATTCAAATTATGTAGACCCTCCTCTGACAGCAGTAACACATCAGACCTACAAGATGGGCGAGGCTGCTTGTAATCTAATGCTGAGACGGCTGAAAGGTACCGAAAAGCCAAAACAGATTGTCGTTCCTGCCTTACTTTCGATAAGGGAATCGTCAGTAAAGAATAGAGTATAGTAATTCATATACCAACTGAGTTTATATATCTTTTGGTAGCGGATTGTTATTTACTAATGTATGCAAGATTTACATAGCTAAAATATTAAGGGTTTGATTTCTTCGTTTTAATCTATTGTGGACAAACTACGCCCCCTTTATTTTTGAAGAAATTTCTCATTAAATTTTATATCCCATTCATCTATATTATCC
>NZ_JAEPKU010000119.1 GCF_016652235.1 Dysgonomonas sp. Marseille-P4677 | reverse complement strand
ATCCACTACGGGCAGATTCCATGAATTTGTTGTTTCAAATATTTCCATGACTTTCTTCATCCGTGTACCTATTTCTATTGAGACTTCTATCTCAGACATAATCTCGGAAACGGGAATCGTTTTGTACAGTTCCGACTTAAATAGTTTGGGGCGAATATCGTCTATATTTACAATGCCTACCAGATTCGACAAGTGATCGATCACAGGAAAAATATTCCTTCTTGATTTTGTAAAACATTTAACCAGATCGCCTAGAGTTTGGTCTGAATAAACAGTATAAAAATCTTTTTCTACCAAATCGCTGGTCTGCAAAAGTGTTAGTATTGCCTGATCTTTGTTGTGAGTGATCAACTCGCCACGTTTGGCTAACCGATCGGTAAATATAGAATTAGGAGCCGACAATTTAGATACAATAAAAGAAAAAGCAGCCGTAAGACTTGTAGGCAGAATCAAATCGTAGCCTCCGGTAGTTTCGGTTATAAGAAATATTGCAGTCAGTGGGGCATGCATAACACCGGCTAATACTCCGGCCATACCTGCAACAACAAAGTTTTTACTGCTTACCGAAAGAAAAGGAAACATGTTGAAAATAGTAGCAATAATATAACCGGACACTCCACCAACAAAAAGAGATGGGGCAAAGACACCTCCTACTCCACCACTACCTGTAGTTATAGCCATAGCTATAACCTTGAATATAACAATCAGAAAGAGAAAGGCTACTAATAAATAAATATTATTTTCTGTTCCGTAAAAGAAGCTACTATTGACCAACTCGTGAGAGTGCCCTGTAAGGATCATATTCAGAGCTTCATAACCTTCCCCATATAGTGGTGGTAAGAAGAAAATGATAATTCCCAAGATAGTTCCTCCCACTATTAACTGACGAACAGTTCCCACATATCTCTTTCGTATGCGTTTCAACACCAGCCTTTTTTTCGTTCTGTCATACACAAAATAGGCTGTACCTACAATATCCATCCAATTTTCAATCTTTTGGGTAGCTTTTACAAAGTATAATGATACAAACCCAAGAATCAAGCCGAGTAATACATAGAAAGGAAGATTATGTAAAACCAGAGGGTCCATAACCGTAAAAGAAAAGGCGGCTCCATCCCTCAGCAGCAACCAAGATACGGCTGTACCTGCGACAGCCGAAATCAGAAGGGGAATGATAGACCAAGTAGTCAGATCTATCATTAATATTTCCAGAGCAAATACAACCGCAGTTACAGGCGCGGAAAATATACCGGCTGTTGCACCGGCCGCACCACAACCGAGCAATAAAGTTGTGGTGTTATAATTCAGACGAAAAAACCGGCTTATATTCGAACCTATAGCCGAACCGCTTAATACAATGGGTGATTCCAATCCTGCTGATCCACCTGCCCCAACGGTAAACGTCGATGCTATAAGAGAGGAATATGTATCCTGAACTTTTAGTTTACTCTTCTTTTTCGATATGGCATATAATACGCGTGTTATACCCAGAAACTTCTTCTCCTTGAGTACATACTTAACAAAAATAACAGTCAGTGTTAATCCCAAAAACGGAAAGGCGAAATACATAACATTTACAGAATGTATATCGAGACTACGAGTCAATAAGTGGGTCATTAAGAATACCATATTTTTGAGCAATACAGCCGCAAGTCCCGACAAAACCCCAATAACAAAGCTAAGAAGAATGATAAGCCTTTGCAATGGAATTTTTTTCGAAATATTCCTAAGAGATTCGGTATAAGAGTGAAACTTGTTATAGATCATGAATAGTTTTGTTATGCGAGTAAGTAGATCCTTTATTATTATTTGAAAGAAATATAGGAAAAATAAGTTGTCATTCTTTAATTTTAACTAAAATATTTTCGTTTTTTTTTCAGATTTTAGTTAGATTGCATAGATAAAATTACACTAATATAATAACGAACCAACTCTTTAATACTTATTTATGGAACTATATTATTCATTTTCAACAATTATAGTCATAGCTACACTATTTGCTTTTATTAACAAATTATTTCTAAAACTACCTTCAACTATCGGAATTATGGTCATCGCCATGATCGTTTCCATCACTCTCGTCTTTTTTGTCAACCCTATATCGGGAGAACCCTTAAATGATCTTGCCAGACTTTTTCAAAGTTTCGACTTTACCGACATTTTGATGAAAGGCATGTTGAGTTTCCTATTATTTGCCGGAGCGATTCATATCAATTTGAATGATCTGAAAGAACAAAAAACTCCTGTTGTAGTATTTTCGACTCTTAGTGTCATTATTTCTGCTTTTACAATCGGATTTGCATTGTATTATTTACTTAATATAATGCTACCGATGCTTGATCTGCATCTGGAAATGCCATATATCTATTGTTTATTATTCGGTGCTCTTATTTCGCCTACTGATCCCATAGCGGTATTAAGTATATTAAAGGAAGCCAAGGTTTCAAAATCTTTGGAAACAAAAGTTGCAGGAGAATCATTGTTCAATGATGGGATAGCAGTTGTTGTCTTCGCCGTAATATTAAATTTAGCTGAAGGTAAAAATGTAGACCTCTCTTTCACCCATATTTCGTGGCTATTTATTAAAGAAGCTATAGGAGGGCTTCTTGTCGGTTTAATATTAGGTTGGATAGGCTCTCGCATGATAAAACAAGCACATGATTATAAAATATCTGTTTTGATCACACTCTCTATTGTAATGGGAGGCTCAATGATATCGCACCTGATGCATATTTCCGGCCCCTTGATGATGGTTGCAGCAGGGTTGATTGTAGGAGAAGTAAAACGAAAAAGGTTAGAGAATAAAGTTGTAGACAATAATAACTTGGGTACTTTCTGGGAACTGATAGACGAAGTGATGAATGCAATACTATTCTTGTTTATTGGTTTCGAATTAATATTGATACCTCATCTGGAAAGATATTGGCTGATTGGCTGTATTTGTATTGTTGTAGTTCTCATAGCACGTTACATATCTATAAAATTACCGGCATTAATAATACCATTCAAAGAAAAATTAACTAGTGGTACGATCAAGATACTAGTTTGGGGTGGATTACGAGGAGGTGTATCTATTGCTTTAGCATTATCTATACCTGAGAATCCATATAAGCAGGTTATCATTGCTGCAACTTATTTTGTAGTTGTTTTCTCTATAATTATTCAGGGGTTGACAATCAGTAAGGTTACAAAAAAAATAGCTATATAGTTTCTCTATTTGAAAATACCCAGGCTATCGAATTATAATTTAATAATTATAACCATCCACTTTATAATAGTTCTGTTTTTATCTCCGGATAATACTAATACGAGACAATCCAATATATTTCCTCGATGGTATTATCCGGATACGTATATATGCTAACTTTCTAAATCTTTTCTGTTTCAGCAATTCTTAAATTGACCACGAATCAAGTAATCATTTCTTATTAATGTAAAATTTTATTAAATACAGTGAATTTCTTCATAAAAAACAGCAAGCGCCTCTTTGTCTTTTATATGTATTTTTTACACAATAGATTTATTTTTGAAAGATTTATTCATATTTTAACATCAAATACATTTTATTTATTAAAAAATAATTAAATTAGCGGGCTTTTTAATCACTAAAAAAAATTAACATTTAAAGACCTTTTATACTGGACAAATTAATTTTATATGGTTTAACAATCGTTGGTTACGCAATTATTTTTATTACACACTGAGATTCAAAATTATACATTTAGAGCTTGTGTTAATTAACGAATAACCCCCAGAGCAAGCTGGGTATCGAACTAAAATTTGCTTTATCAATTGAGTAGCTTCTGCCCCAAAGGCGGGAAGATTAAGTCAATCTATCTTTAAATAGAATTTATATATTATAAGGAAATCTATATCCAATTATTAATCAATAATTTAAACTACATAAATATTAAATCTATGAGAACTGTTATTAAGTGGCATCTACATTTGCCCTCTTTCTATTGGATATGTATAGCTTGCTTACTTCTTCCAATCTATTCGTCGGCAAACAATTCCACAAAAGAAAATCTTAGTAATAAAAAAGCAATAGAATTGTCCGAAACCCTGTTGCAAGATTCTATTCAGGTGACAGGACATATTGTGGACAAGCTGGGCGAACCACTTATTGGCGTTACTGTTTTGAATGAAAATACAAAACGAGGCTCAATGACCGATTTGGACGGAAACTATAAGATAATAGCAAAAACAGGTGATAATCTCATATTCAGATACATAGGCATGAAAACGGTTGAAGTCACTCTTCGTCAAGGACAATCTAATATAAATATGACCTTAGAGGATGACGAAAATGTGCTTGAAGATGTTGTTGTAACCGGATACCAAACTATCTCTAAAGAACGGGCTACTGGATCGTATGCGATCTTAACATCCAAAAGTTTAGAAAATAAGACAGACGTGAATCTAATATCACGTATAGAAGGTTTGGTTCCGGGAATAAATACAAAAGGAACAAACGGATACGATAAAGCCATAATAAGGGGACGTAGTACGGTTGAAGGAAATTCCAATGTGTTATATGTAGTGGATGGAATTCCCTATGAAGGAAATACAGATATTTATCTTGGTGAGACCACAAATCCGCTAAAATACATCAACCCAAACGATGTAGCAAATATTACTGTCTTGAAAGATGCGGCAGCAGCCTCTATCTATGGTGCTCGAGCTGCCAATGGTGTCATCGTTATCACAACTCACAGAGGACGTGTAGGAAAAACAAAAGTAAGTTATAATGGAACAGTACGTTTTTCTGAAGCTCCGTCTTTAAGCTCTTTAAATCTCACTAACAGTAGTGAGTTAGTCGATTACTTCCAAACTGCATATAATTCAGTGACACCTGGAAACAAAGTAATTAAAGATAAATATAATACTTGGAATGAAAGAATATTCAGAGATCCTGTATTTGATGCATTAGTTGCTTATGACAGTGGTAGTATAGATAAGAATGAATTAGATAAAAGCCTTGCATATTATTCATCTTTGGATAATCGCAATCAAATATACGATGAATTTTCCCGTACAGCAATCACTCATCAACATACATTGAGTGTTTCAGGAGGAAATGATAAATATAAATTCTATTTATCAGGAAACTTTATAAATAACAATGAACACGATAAATATAGTTCTTCAAAGCAATATGCGATCAACTCGAAAAATGATTTTAATATTTCATCTAAGTTATCCGCACATTTAAACTTAACTACCAATATAAATTCATCCGACCAAAGCAACTACAATACAGACTCTTACGCTAGTCTACTCCAGAAATACCCAAGTTATTATATGCTGAAGGATGAGAATGGAAATCTTTTAAATCTCCCTAACGGAAGAGGAGAAGTTTACAAATCAAATTTTGAGCTGGACAAATTAATTGATGCAGGTCTATATAATGAATATTATTACCCGACTCAGGACATGAATTCTAATCTACGCTCTGTGAAAACGAACTATATTCGTATTCAGGGAGGATTTAATTGGAAGATTATAGATGGTCTATCTGCCAGTGCTACTTATCAGACAGAAATAGTTAATTCAAAAAAGAAAGAACATTTTCTGGAAGAGTCTTATTATATGAGATCGAATATAAATGACGCTGCACAAATAAATCAAGGTGTAATTACATATAACGTTCCTATTGGGGGGCGACTAAACGAAAGACGTAGCGATCAGCAATCGTATACTTTGCGAGGCCAGTTAAACTTCAATAAGACTTTAGGTAAAGATCATACTATAACAGCTTTAGGCGGTGCAGAACGTCGAGAAAACAACAGCACCAGCAGTGAAAAAACTCTTTTAGGCTATGACGAGAATGGGATGAGATATATAACTCAAGATAAAATTTCACAACTGGGTAAAACCATCAACTCAACACAATCTATATCTAATAACTATGTAGACAATACCATCTTCAAGCTTTATGTTGGCGACGGCCTGGCTCGTTATGTTTCCTTCTATGGCAATGCATCCTATAGTTATCGTCAACGTTACGATATTTCAGTTAGTGCCCGTCTGGATGAATCCAGTCTATTTGGTAGAAAAGCCGAAAATAAATGGAAACCTATATGGTCTTCCGGGGCATCATGGCATATTTCTAAAGAAGATTTCATGAAAGACATTGACTGGATAAATTATTTGAAATTACGGTTAACATACGGAATTGGAGGAAATTCCCCTAGTAATAGTACGGGTATTTTTGCAAAAGTTTCTTCTGTAGAGAAAGATACATATACAAATTTATATCCTTTGGCCTACATAAAAGAACCTAAAAACGAAAAATTGACTTGGGAAAAAACAGCAACTACCAATATTGGTATAGACTTTTCTCTTTTCGACTCTCGCCTTGGTGGTAGTTTCGACTATTATCAGAAGCGATCGACAGATTTACTTGGAGATAAAGCTGCCGACCCAACACTAGGCTGGTCCTTAATAAGACTAAATTATGGAGCCATGAATAATAAAGGTGTAGAAATCGCTTTGAATGGATTGATTATAAAAACTCGCGAGTTCAGCTGGAATACAACGCTAACCTATACATACAACAAAAATAAATTAAAAGATTTTAGAGGTGCTCAAACTCGGGATGCATTCTTATATAACGATGTACTTCAATTAGAAAAGCCTATTTCCAGTGTTTACAGCGCACGTTATGCTGGACTGAATGAAAAAGGAGAGCCTTTATTTTATAATCAAAATGATGAAAAAGTTTCGTTCGATAAAATAACAAAAGATGATCTGGTATATTCCGGTACAAGAATACCAAAATATACATCGGCCCTTATGAATACTTTTTCTTATAAAAATCTTGAATTATCATTTAAACTCATGTATTATGGCGGACATGTAATCAGGGATCAAAGCCTAAAGTGGTTAACAGGAGAGGAAACTGTCAATTTCAATAGAGAATCTCTTAACTTCTGGAAAAAACCGGGAGATGAATTAAATTCGGATGGTGAACCTAATTTAAATATAGGACCCGCATTAAATTCAGATGCGACTAGATCTAGTTGGATTTTAGGGTGGCAATCCAGAGATACAAATATAAAAAAGGCGCATTATATAAA
The DNA here is from genome assembly GCF_016652235.1 of Dysgonomonas sp. Marseille-P4677. GTDB lineage: Bacteria > Bacteroidota > Bacteroidia > Bacteroidales > Dysgonomonadaceae > Dysgonomonas. Next base: position 6,527 of record NZ_JAEPKU010000119.1, on the reverse strand, counting down.
ACTTAGAAATATCAATCTAGTATATAGAATACCTAAGTCTATATTGAATAAAATGAATATTGAACAACTTGCTCTCTCTTTCCAAGCAGACGATCTTGTAAGCTGGACTTCTAACGGAAAGATAGATCCAGAAACCACTTCTCAGGATAAAGAATATTATTATGTATATATGCGTCCTATGCCTGCATTTTCTTTCGGTATAAATATTAATTTTTAAGAACTTATTATGAAACAATACATCATACAATTAGCATCGTTGCTATTAATCATATCTTTTTTGTCTTGTGATGACTATTTGGGCAAAGCACCAAAAGACACAATAACTATGCAAAAGATCAAAGATTACGAATCCCTTTTAAACTACAGCCAGGCTAATAAAACAATGGGAGTTTACAACTGTTTCTTTACAGACGATGTTTTTTTCCCCGATAAAGATCCTGGTGGACAAGCTTTAAATCAGGCAACAGCCATAATACAAAACTTTTATACGTTCCAAGAACGATTATATCCAAGTGGAGATAATGATTGGACAGACTGTTATAAATCTATAAGTGTTCATAATACAATTCTGGAGAAAATTATGACTGCTATTGATGGAACTCAGAAACAGAAAAAATCTATTTATGCAGAATCTTTGTTAGCCAGAGCTTTTGAATTTAGCCAACTATTAACATTGTATGCAAAAGCATATAATCCCGAAACGGCAGCTAATGATGCGGGCATACCATTGATCGTTGAATCTGATATTACCCAGACTAATTTAACGAGAGCCAGCATTAAGGAAGTATATGAAAAAATTATATCCGATGTAGAGGAAGCAATACCTAGTCTACCAGACACGCCTTCTCGAAATGTAAATGCGTTTAGGGGTTCTAAAGTTGCTGCTTGGGCTTTTCTCGCTAGAATCTATTTGCAACAAAAAAACTATGAAAAAGCCTTAGATTATGCCGAAAAAGCTATAGAGGCACAACCAGCTATCTTAAACTTGAATAACTGTAAGCTTACCAACCCTAATGTGACTTCGGGAAGAAACGATGTACCTATAAGAGACCTCAATCCTGAATCTGTATACATTAGATTTTGTTCCTTTGTTAATACGATGTCTGGTAGAGCTTATGTAGAACCTGATCTGATCAATTTATTTAATAAAGATACAGACAGACGTTTCAAATTATTTATGACAGATAAGTACAAAAACATACAACGTGAATATTATATATGGGCACCAGGTTTCGATGCTAATATAGGTATTGCTACACCCGAAGTTTACCTGATTGCAGCAGAGTGTCACGCTCGATTAAATAACATTCCCAAAGCAATGGAATATTTAGAAGCCCTTCGTGAAAACAGATATGAAAATTATACAGCTATACCAACAACCGGCTTAACTAAAAATGGTGCTATAAAGCTTATTTTGGAAGAAAGAAGAAGGGAGTTGATGATGATTCCGGGTATCCGATTAGCAGATATTAAGCGGTTGGCTTATGACCCTGACTTCAAACAAACTGTAAAACGGACTATCAATGGAAAAACGACAATAGTACAACCTACAAGCAATTTATTACTTATCCCTATTCCGGATATTGTAATGGAGTTTAACCCTGACATGGAACAAAATATTAGAAAAGATTAAAGCCCTGTTTTGTAAATTGAAACAAATATAAAAATTGACAAACAGAATATTTACACTAAAAAATTTATTTTTAAACGCTATATTAATAATGAAACATGTCTCCCACTTATTAGCACCCCTATTTATAGGGCTAATGCTTATTCAATGTCTTAATATTCATTCTAGAGAGATCAACAAGCCGGAACACGGATTGAAAAATACACAACTGATAGAGATCAATAAAGTTCTATTAACAGACTTAAAAACAGTAGTGTATATTGACGTTCATTCACGTCCGAATGTTCGCATCAATATCGATTCAACTTTACACTTATCAGCCAATAATAAAAAATATCTGATAGTGTCGACAGAAGGTATCAATCTTGGAGAAGATTATAAATTTAAAGAAAATAAAGAAGATCATTTTATCCTTACCTTCGAGCCATTACCCGAAGGAACTAAATCATTTGATTTAATAGAAGGCGATTGTGACAACTGCTATAGAATATGGGATGTGGATCTGACCGACAAAAAACAGGCCTACAAACCAGATATTCCATCAGAACTACTCACTCAGGGTATTAATAAGGATGCAAGATTCCCTGCTCCCGAGTTTAAAATGGGTAAAACAAAAGTTACTCTACATGTAACAGGCCTCAAAGATGCCTATAAACTGAGAACAGTCAAGTTAGGCATAAGTAATTTATTTACCGGAGGCTATGATGAAGTTGAAGGTAAGAAAGAAACAGATGGCAAGTACCTATTCGAGATAGAGCAATATGTTACAGCGAATGCTTTCCTACAAGTAGGAGGTGCTTTCTGCAAGTTTCTACTGAATCCGGGAGAAAATGCCGAAATATATCTTGATATGACAGGCTGGTCAAAAAATAAATCGAGGTACAATCCACAAAAAGATCTGCAATACATTGCATTCAAGAGTGACTTTGCCAATGTAAACAACCAGTTGGCCGACATGGATGATAATGGCATTGATTTGCAAATTACCAACTTCAAGGATAATTTGATTGTAGACATGTCCAAACAAGAATACTTGGACAAAATTTCAAACTCGTACAAAGAAAAGTTGGCTAGTATAAATACTGCAAATATCAATTCATTCCAAAAACAGTATCTGAAAAATGAACTAAAAAGTAATGTTGCGGCAGCCTTTGTCTACATCGACTATTATTTCACTTCATCTTATCGTTCAAAACATAAGTTGGATAAGAAGGCTACAATAGATTATAAAGCTCCAGTGTTGGAAAAAGAAGACTTGCTAAAACTTAAAGAAATAGGGCTGAATGACTCGCTATGGGTATATTCCCGAACTTATTCAAATGTAGCCAATGCCATGACAAGTAATATTTCCAAAGAAATATTGGACGATATTACAGGTACAGGCATACTACAGGATTTACGAAAATGTCTTCCGTTAGTAAAAAAAGCTATTAGTATGCAGGCTCTCTCGGCGGATGAAGAAGCAACATTAAAATCGGCAGCAAACCCGTATTATTTAGAAGTATACAATACTATTTACAATAATACAAAGAAACAATATGATAGCAATGTTGCAAAAGGAGGTTTTGTTATAGAAACTACCCCGGAAGTGAGTGGTGACCAGATTTTAGAAGCTATTGTTGCAAAACATAAAGGAAAAGTTGTTTTCGTCGATTTCTGGGCAACCTGGTGTGTTCCTTGTTTAAACTCGATGAAAAAGATAAAAGAAATAAAACCTGAAATGGTAGGGAAAGATGTTGTTACAATTTATATAACGAACGCAACTTCTCCCAAAACAAAATGGACTAGTATGTTACCCGATATTGGAGGTATACATTACTATTTAAATGAAAAACAATGGGAAGGCTTAGGGAATAAGCATGGATTCAAAGGAATCCCTACTTATATGATTTTTGACAAATCGGGACAAAAGTCTTTTCAAAAATCAGGTTATCCGGGTAATGAGACAATGATAGAAGAATTGTCAAAACTCTGGTAAATATTGTTAAAAAGGTTTCTACACTGCTTATTTAGTTAAATACTACTTTTGAGGGCTGTAAATAGTGATTATTTGCAGCCTTTGCTTTATCTATATAGACACCGGGATCTATCTACTCGTATTTTACTTATAATATTTTCTGTTATAAATCAAGATGTCACCTTTCTTACTTTTTAAACAATATTTCGAATGAGTAACTATCTGCCATAAACATTAACCACGACATCTTTGTTGATAAAGAACATGTAAAACAAATAGTTATGAATAAAATAGTCTCTAGTATAATAATATCATTCAGTATTCTCCTAACTGAAGGAATAGGTACATCGATCTATTCCCAAACCAATAAACTGGACCTGTCCGTACCATATGCAACTCCTTCGGCTACTAATTTCAGCCAGGTAATGGGATGGCCCGATGAGAAAAAACCTATTGCTCCTACAGGTTTTACAGTCAGTAAATTTGCTGATGGATTTCATAACCCAAGATGGATTTATGTAGCACCTAACGGAGATATTTTTGTTTCGGAAGCAGGAACCAGACGCCCTAAAGAAATCCCCATAGACGAGTATGGTAAAGCCAAGTCAGAATCTCAAAATTTTGGTAGTGCTAACAGAATTATCTTATTTAGAGATATTAATAAAAATAGTAAATATGAAGGACGTTATACCTACAAAACCGATCTGGATCAGCCCTTCGGCATGTTGATCGTAAACAATTACTTTTATATAGCAAACACAAGTGGTGTCGTAAGATATCCTTATAAACCGAATGACACCATACTAAATGGTAATGGCCAACAAATAGTAGACTTGCCGGCAGATGGCTATAATAATCACTGGACACGTAATATTATAGCTAATCCACAAAACACTAAAATATACATTACCGTTGGTTCGGCTAGTAACAATGGCGAGCACGGAATGCATAACGAAGTGCGTCGGGCTGCTATTTTAGAAGTGAATCTGGATGGCAGTGAAGAACAGATCTATGCTTCGGGACTGAGAAATCCTGTACCGTTGGATTGGGAACCAGTTACAGGAAATCTCTGGACAGCAGTAAACGAAAGAGACGGACTTGGCGATGACCTTGTACCCGATTATGCAACTCATGTAAAAAGGGGTGGATTTTATGGGTGGCCATATGCTTATTTCGGAGCAAATGAAGATCCAAGAATGAAAGGGCAGCGCCCGGATCTGGTCGAAAAAACAATTGTTCCCGACATTGCGTTAGGTGCGCACACAGCATCCTTAGGACTGATGTTTTATAGAGGAAATCAGTTTCCGGCCAGATATCATAATGGTATGTTCATAGGTCAGCATGGCTCATGGAATAGATCTATCCTCTCCGGATATAAGGTTTTATTTGTTCCTTTCGAAAATGGAAAGCCATCTTCGGCTCCCGAAGATTTTCTTACCGGTTTTGTTATCGATCCCCGAAAAGGAGAAGTTCATGGACGCCCTGTTTGTGTAGCAGAATTGCCCGACGGTTCACTTTTAGTTAGCGACGATGCCGCAAAAGTAATTTGGAGAGTAAGTGTAAAATGATAGATTAACAATTTGGTTAACTATCTAGGAGTGAACTGTGCCAATTTATCATCCCATTCTATTCCTACTTCCAATTACTAATTCAGAAATAGGAAATAGAGGGATGTCTTCAAATAGTGTATATTAATCTAAACGGTTACAGAACAGATTACATCTTATTTTATCCCGCACCCTATAGCTTTTGTGGTGGCGACAGCTACAGGCTGACCAGCCAGTAATGCATCGACTGCATCTGCAACATAAGTCTTCCTGACAGAGGATGCATCTTCATAATTGTCGTCAATCGTACCGATATATCTAACAATATTACCACCGGTTGTTCTTTCAAGGACAAATACATGAGGGGTTTTGGTTGCTCCAAAGGTTGGATAAACCTTTTGTCCGTCATCAAAAAGATATGGAAAAGTATAACCAGCCTCTCTATGACGTTTTTTCATTTCATCGAAACTATCGGCCGGATAAGCCGTCGGACTGTTGGGATTAATTGCTATAACAGGATAACCTTTCACTTTATACTTCTGATCGAGAGCCACTATACGCTCTTGATACGCCTGTGCATACGGGCAATGATTGCAGGTGAATATAACAATATATCCTTTTGCATCATTATAATCTGCAAGGGAAACAAAAGTATCATCTACATTCCTTAGCTTAAAGTCGGCTGCGACATCCCCAACCTGATAACCTTGCGAAAATGTGCCTGTGCCTATTAATACTAAAAGCCCTATCAATAATAATATTCTTTTCATTGTTCCAAAAATTTAGTTATTAATAAATCAAGTTCCTCATAGGTAAACTCTTTCTTATAGAAAGCCCTTTCTCCTTTCTTTACAATCAACGTAGCCGGTATAGCTCCATCCCACGAAGGATCGACTTTATCTATCCATGCATTAGCATCGGGGTCGGCTAGTACAATTACAGGCAGGCTTATATTCCTCTTTTTGATAAAAGGAATTACACCTGTTTGAATACGCGACTTGAAGTCGAGGCTTACTAATACAATTTTTATTTTTTCACCTGCATATTTCTTTCCTGCAGCTTCGAAATGAGGTAGTTCTTTTATACATGGAGCACAATAAGTAGCCCAGAAATTAAAAACATATGTGGTGTCATTTGATACTTCGGGATGAAACATAGGTTCTATTTCGTTGAAGGTATAAACCGGAATATCTCCTACCCGATCCATCTTTTCTTGAGAATTAGCTTCAGCTATCAACAAAAACAAGAAACAAGCAAATAAGAAGATATATATAGACGATTTGTTAACAGACATAATTACAGACCATTACAGTTATTTCTATAAAAAACGAATTAATGGAATAAATTGTTTGCCGTTAATCACTTTCTGCTATGAACTTTATAATAATTTAAT
>NZ_JAEPKU010000118.1 GCF_016652235.1 Dysgonomonas sp. Marseille-P4677 | reverse complement strand
CTTTACAAGTCATAATAAAATATAATAAAATATGACTATATACTAACTGTGACTGTGTTCTAATAATACTGTCACCACTATAATAATTAACGTTGCTCACTTTTGTTTTCTAATCTCGGCTCTTTTTATTTTTCCACTAATTGTTTTCGGAAGTTCCTCCACGAATTCAATTATACGGGGATATTTATATGGGGCGGTCACATTTTTTACATGATTTTGTATTTCATGTTTTAAATGATCGTCCGCTTTATCTTTATAGTCCTGCGCCAGAACAATTGTAGCCTTCACTACCTGCCCTCTTATCTCATCGGGAACTCCAGTTATAGCACACTCAACAACAGCAGCATGTGTCATTAAAGCACTTTCTACTTCGAATGGCCCGATACGATAGCCTGAACTTTTGATAACATCGTCACTACGACCAACAAACCAGTAATATCCGTCCTCATCACGCCATGCCATATCACCTGTGTGATAAACATCGTCATAATAAACCTGATTCGTAAGATTTGCATCACGATAATAGCCCATAAACAAACCTAAAGGTCTCCATCTATCAGTTTTGATAACCACCTCTCCTACTTCACCATCTTCAACCGAACGTCCATCCAAAGCAATAAGATCCATATCATATGCCGGATTGGGAACACCCATTGCACCTGGTTTGGGCTGCATCCAAGGAAAGGTTATAATGGTAGGTGTTGTTTCAGTTTGCCCAAAAGCTTCCATCATTTTTATTCCTGTACCTTTGTAAAAAGCCTCATATACGGATGGATTTAGGGCTTCGCCTGCTGTCGTTGCATATTTAAGTGAAGACAAGTCATATTTAGTAAGATCTTCACGAATCATAAACCGGAAAACAGTAGGTGGCGCACAAAACGATGTCACTTTATAATCTTGTATAAGATGTAACATTGCTTCAGGTGTAAATTTCTCATGGTCGTAAACCATCACTGCCGCACCAGCAATCCACTGCCCGTATAGTTTTCCCCATACAGCCTTTGCCCAACCCGTATCTGCGACAGTGAGATGAAGGCTCTCTTCGTTCACATTGTGCCAATATTTAGCGGTTACAATATGACCTAAAGGATACGTAAAATCATGGATCACCATTTTGGGTTCACCAGTAGTACCTGATGTAAAGTACAACAGAGATATATCTTTATTTGTATTCACATGACCGGGACGTACAAAAGGTTTTGCATCTGCTAACCCCTGATGAAAATCAAGCCACCCATCAACTCCGCCCCCTCCGCATACAATACGGTGCTTGACACTGGGAGAATCGGCCATTGCATCATTTACATGCTGAATAACAATATTATCATCTACACACACTATTGCTTTTATATCCGCTGCGTTATTACGATATATTATATCTTTCTTTGTAAGCAGATGCGTAGCAGGAATAGCAATTGCACCTATTTTGTGTAATCCAATTATAGCAAACCAAAACTCGTAGCGGCGCTTTAATATAAGCATCACCATATCTCCTTTACCAATACCCAACGATTGAAAATAGGATGCTGCACGGTCACTCTGTTCTTTTATATCGGCAAATGTAAAATCAATATGTTCTTTGTGATCATTCGCCCAGCAGATAGCTCTTTTATTGGGATTTGTTCTTGCCCATTCATCTACAACATCGTATCCAAAGTTGAAGTTTTCGGGAATAATTACATGATAGTTATCGGCAAAATCCTTGGTAGAGACAAAGTCGATTTGTTTTAAGAATTTTTCTAACATGATTATTTTGTTAGTATATGAGTTATAACATTAATGTAAAAAGAATGATAGCCTGATTATAATACAACAACCAAAAAGCGCACTTTTTTATTATCCAACGCTTTCATACCATGCGGTAAACTTGAATCGAAATATATGCTATCACCTTCTTCCATTATCAGGTCTTTATCATTTATTTGCAACAACATACGCCCCTCTAATATCAGGTTAAACTCCTGACCGGCATGAGTACTATGGTGCATTTTCACTTCTTCATCCTTCGGCTCTACCGTCACTTCGAAAACCTCGGCCTTGCGATTATTAAAGCCACCTGCTAAAGTCTGATAATTATAATCCGCTACACGGTTTACGGCAAGACCTTTTCCTTTACGGGTAATAAAATAGCTGCTCATCCGCGGTTCATCGGCAAACATCAGAACAGATACATCCACGTTGTGCCTCGAAGCAATACCTTTAAGGACACTAATAGTCAAATCTTTTTCACCCGATTCATATTCAATATATGTAGATAGGTCGATATCGCATGAGGCTGCAAATTCTTCGGCCGACATATCCAGTGCTTCACGAAGCCCTTTCAATCTTTGCCCTATTTCTTTTACATCTAAATTCATATAATTACTTATTTTAGATTTTCTATTTTTCAACATGAGGTTTTGTCACCAATTGCTGCATAACCTTAGGCAAGGTACTTTTAAGCTCAAGCATTTGTCCGGTACCAGGATGTTTCATTATTAGTGTACGTACGTGAAGGGCTACTCGCTTAATAGGGTTACCCGAAGCACCGTATTTTTTATCACCAACAACAGGATGACCTATAGACTGCATCTGAACCCGTAATTGATTTTTTCGTTTTGTTTCCAAATCAAAATCAACTAATGAGTAACGCCCTACAGATTTAACGACATTATAATGTGTTATCGACTTCAAGCCTCCATTTTCACTTGGAGAAGACATCATTACAAAATTCTTATTCTCGGTGAGCCACGATACTATAGTACCACTTTTAGATTCAGGCTCTCCTTCTACCACTGCAGTATAGGTATACTCCTTTATTATATTATTCCAGTTTTTCTGGAACATGTCCTGCAATTCAGCACTTTTTGCAAAAATCAATAATCCCGAGGCTTCTCTATCAAGACGATGAAGAACAAAAACACGTGCATTCTTATTTTTCTTTTTCACATACTCATTAAGAACACCATATACAGTTCGTAGTTTTTCCTTATCGGTTGATACTGATAAGAAACCAGCTTCCTTGTCTACTACAATAATATCATTATCTTCAAATACAATCTTCATTCCCTTCAGCTTTTTCTCTTTGCGCGACTGATCAAATTTCATTACCGAAACCCTATCTCCGGGATTGAGCTCATGATTGTATTGAGTAACAATCTTGTCGTTTACTTTTATCTGTTTATGTGCAAGTAACGACTTTATTGCATTACGACTCTTACGTACTTCTTTTTCGATAAGGAAATCCAATAGTTCACAAGACTGAGTTATTTTCAGATCCTGAAGCGGAGTATCTCTTTTTGATGTATTTCTCATTTAAACTAAAATCTGTTTATCAAGGACAAAGGTAAGTGTTTTAAAAAACTTAGAAAGCTTTAATAGGTATTAAATAATAATAAAAAATACAGAACGGACTAAATAAGATAGTTTTTGTACATACTTAAATCTTAATAATAAGAATCGGACTTACTTCTCACAAGAGGCATGCACTCTATCAAAAATACAAATCTATTTTACTATCTTTGACATGCAACAAAAATTACAAGTATAATATTTAGCATAATTAAAATAAGTTCTTCGATAGAATGATTCAGCATTTCAGACTTATTATCAGATAAAAAACGTATGACTCACTTACCTCCTATAATCAGCGATCTAGCATTTCTTCTTATTGTTGCAGGAATTGTGACCATTATATTCAAGTGGTTGAAGCAGCCTGTAGTATTAGGATATATCATTGCCGGCTTTCTAACAGGACCACATTCCAATTTTTTCCCTAGTGTATCTAACACAGAAAGTATCAATATATGGGGAGAAATCGGGGTCATCTTCCTCCTTTTTGGCATGGGACTGGAATTTAGTTTTAAAAAGCTTATAAGTAATGGGAAAACCGGATTTATCACTCTTGTTATGATTATTATAGGCCTTGGTGTTTCAGGATATTTCCTGGGCATGTGGATGGGTTGGGGACAATCCAACAGTCTTATTCTAGGCTGTATGCTGTGTTTGTCGTCTACAACAATAATTGTAAAAGGCTTCGAAGACCCCAGATACAAAGGAAAACGTTTTACCGAGGTTGTTTTTGGCATACTAATTTTCGATGACCTATTTGCTATTTTGGTTATGGTATTCCTCGGTACAATAGCCGTAAGCCGTAATCTTGAAGGGACAGATATTTTATTTAGCTCAGGCAAGCTCTTTTTCTTCATGGTAGTGTGGGTTGTATGTGGTATATTACTCATTCCTACCTTCCTAAAGAAAGTAAAGCGTTGGCTTAACGATGAAACCTTGTTGATTATATCCTTAGGCCTATGTTTAGGAATGGTTGTATTTGCTACTGAAGTCGAATTATCTTCTGCTCTTGGAGCATTTGTTATGGGATCTATCCTTGCCGAAACCCTCGCTCTGGAGAGTATAGAAAGAGTAACAAAGCCCATAAAAGATTTTTTTGGTGCAATATTCTTTGTTTCAGTAGGAATGTTAATGGATCCTTCAATAGTAGCCAACAATTTAACAAGTATAGTCTTAATCAGCATTTTGGTATTGGTCGGGAAGATAATCTTCACAGCTCTAGGAGCACGTCTTTCGGGTGAATCAATGCTTGTTTCTACACAAGCAGGTTTTAGTATGGCGCAAGTCGGCGAATTTGCCTTTATTGTTGCAGGTACAGCTATAACATATCGTTTGGCCGACAACTTTATCTACCCTATTATCATTGCTGTTTCTATTTTAACTACCTTCACTACGCCTTACTTGATGGCGATAAGTACCAGTTCGTATAATTTTATGATGAGGAAAATACCGAAATCATGGCAAGAAAGAATTATAGAAAAAGACAAGAGATTAGCGACTCCGGCCTCCCCTAGCCTATGGAATACGTTTTTAAGAAATTATATTTTTAAGATGATTATTTTCACATCGTTGAGTATAGCCATCATTGTTCTGTCATTTAGTTTCTTATTACCATTTCTATTAAATCAGATTAACGAAACATGGGCCAATATAATTTGCCTGGTAGTAACTCTACTCACAATCTCCCTTACACTAAAAGGCTTGGTGTATAAAGGTGGGGAACAACCCTACTTAATTTCGAAATTGTGGAAAATGAATCTAAGAAATAAAGTATTTATTTCAATATTTTCTATAATAAAATACTCGCTCGCTTTTGGATTCATTTATTTTATTTTACAGGCTCTTTTAAACATTTCGGTTTGGCTGCTAATAACCATAACATTATTGCTATTTTTATTACTTTTAAAATCTAAATTCCTATTAAATTTATACTGGAAGATAGAATATCGGTTTATCCTTAACTTTAACCAAAGGGCAATAGATGAAAAACGAAAACGTTCAAAACAACAAGAAGAGATCGTCACTTTCGATTGGGATAACGAAAGCTGGATAGAACAGAATTTGTATGTCGGAAGATTTAAATTAGAAGCCTCTTCTAATTATGAAAATGTAAAACTGAAAGACACTGATTTTAGATCAAAATACGGTTTATTGATAGTCGATGTTTATCGGGATAAGAAAGAATTGTTTTTCCCAAATGGAGACTTTATTTTACAAGCAAATGATATCATTACGGTGGTAGGAAATATCATTCAGATTAATTTGCTCACAACAACTAGAAATAAAATTAAACTTTATGAAAACTCATTAAAGACAATTCATGAGTTTGCCAAAGAACAAGAACGTAATTCCAATTCTAAAATCAAATGTGTGTCACTTATGCTCGATAAAAATTCAGGTTTGCTGAGAAAAAGTCTTTTGGAATCAGAAATCGGAAAATACAAAGAATGTTTTGTTGTAGGAATTGAAAGGAGCAATGGTTATGAGATAAATCCTTCGGCATCAACAATATTTCACGAAGAAGATATAATCTGGATTATAGGCAACAAAGAGAGTGTTTCTGAAATAGTACAAGCTAACTTTCATTTTTAAAAACACAATATTTACACGAGTCACAAACACACAAATAATGTGTGTTTGTGATTTTATGTATATTACGAGAGATAATCTTACTAATTTTTATTAATTTTGCAGGCTGATTTTTTATCCGCTTATTTTAACTATTAAATATTCAAAATGAAAGCATTTGTATTTCCAGGGCAAGGTGCTCAATTTGTTGGAATGGGAAAGGACTTGTACGAAACATCTCCTGTTGCCAAAGAAATGTTTGAAAAAGCAAACGAAATTTTAGGCTTCCGTATTACAGATATGATGTTTGCCGGTACAGACGAAGATCTTCGCCAAACAAAAGTTACCCAACCCGCTATTTTCCTTCATTCAGTAATATTAGCTAAAACAATGGGAAGCGATTTCACTCCCGATATGGTTGCAGGCCACTCGTTAGGCGAATTCTCGGCCTTAGTTGCTGCAAATGCCTTATCTTTCGAAGATGGGTTGAAACTTGTATACAAGCGTGCGTTGGCCATGCAGAAGGCTTGCGAACTGAATCCGTCAACGATGGCTGCTGTACTAGCTCTACCTGATGCAAAAGTAGAAGAAATATGCGCATCTATTACTGATGAGGTAGTGGTACCTGCCAACTATAATTGTCCGGGACAAATCGTTATTTCCGGATCTGAAGCCGGAATAGAAAAGGCATGCGAACTACTTCTTGCGGCAGGTGCGAAACGTGCTCTGAAACTTAAAGTAGGAGGAGCATTCCACTCTCCATTGATGGAACCAGCGAAAGTAGAACTATCTGAAGCCATACATACAACGGTTATAAACGCTCCGATTTGTCCGGTATATCAAAATGTATCGACTAAGGGGGAAACCGATCCGGCAACCATCAAAGCTAATCTTATCGCACAATTGACAGCTCCAGTAAAATGGACTCAATCGGTAGAACATATGATAGCTGACGGGGCTATTGAATTTGTTGAACTAGGACCAGGAAATGTATTACAGGGTCTTGTGAAGAAGATAAATTCGACCGTTACAACTAGCGGCAAGCAATAAAAAACAAATAATTATATGTTTCGAATGATAGGTTGCAGAAATATTGCAACCTATCATTTATGATTTAGAACAAATAATATACTCATTATGGCATTCTTTTCCGGAAACAAACAAGCTGATGATCAGGACGAAACTGCAAAGAACATATTTCTTTTCACATTAGTTCAGAAAAATATTCTTATAACCGGTGCCAACGGGCAACTAGGCAATGAGATAAGACGCGCTTCGGCCAATCATGAAAATAACTTTCGTTTTTTCTTTACCGATGTAGCAGATCTCGATATTACCGATAGAGAGGCCATTGATAGTTTCGTAAAAGAAAACCATATACAATACATCATTAACTGCGCAGCATATACAGCCGTCGACAAAGCTGAAGACGATATAGAGCTTTGCTATAGAATTAATAGGGACGCCACCATAAATCTAGGGATAGCAGCAACAAATAACGGAGCCAAAATAATACATGTCTCAACTGATTATGTATATGATGGCTCAGCATCTGAACCTTATTTAGAAACAGACTCCGTCAACCCACAATCGGTGTACGGTAAATCGAAACTCGAAGGAGAAATCGGATTGCTGAATGCCTGTCCCGAAAGTATTGTTATCCGTACAGCATGGTTATATTCAATATTTGGAAACAACTTTGTAAAGACGATGATTAAATACGGAAAAGAACGTGAATCCTTAAATGTAGTCGCCGACCAAACAGGAACACCCACAAACGCTGCCGATCTGGCTCAAGCAATTATCAAGATACTTGATTTTAGCGAAGCCAACAGGTTTGAGCCGGGAATATATCACTACTCCAACGAAGGAGCAACAACTTGGTATGATTTCACTCGTGCTATCCATAAAGATGCGGGGATTACCACCTGCCAAGTAAATCCAATCACTACAGATCAATATCCAACAAAGGCCGTCAGACCCAAATATAGCGTATTAGACAAAACAAAAATAAAGACAACCTTCAACCTATCTATCCCCAAATGGGAGGACAGTTTAAACATTTGCATCAAAGAATTGTTTACTAGTATATAAAAGAATTGTTTACTAGTATATAAATATACAATCTACTTCAATATTCAAAATGAAAAAGATTTTTCTTTTCAGCTTTACTCTTACTGTCATTTTTATTTCTTGTCAGAATAAACAATCCAACAGTTTTGTTTTCAACAATCGATTAGATTCGATACATATCAGCATAAACGACACTATGCTTAGTAATAATTTCGGAAATATAGATTTCGAAAGGCTTCCTCGCCTCACGATGGCTGAATACAAGAATCTACAACTGGATAAGGTCACGGGATTACAAGGATATGATACAACATACTTGTCGATGGGCCGAACGCTACTATTAAATGACAATGGCAAAATAATAACTATACAAGTTATTACCGATGGAGAGATAGCCGAATACCTCATAAGTTATGACAAGAGTGGCAATCTTATGGATAATCTCATTGTTGCATATGAAGATATGGTTGAATATTACAGTCGGATATCTACACAAATAAGCTCGGATCAAATAACGGTTCAAACAATCAATTTCAGTTATTCCGATAAAGATGACAATCCGATAGAAAGTTCCGACACTGCAATAACAAAATATCAAATCACTCCCGAGTATAAATTCATACTTAACTAAAGAGTGTTTTTGAATAAAAAAGGAGCAGAGACTAAAAGAAATGTCTCTGCTTTTTTTAATACTAACAACATAAAAAACTTTATAATGGCCATGATACTAATTCTTGATTCCATTCAAAGATTGAGAAGCGTTTATCAGCTTTTTTTACTACTTTTGCACCTTTAGGTTTTATACCTATTTGTTTTTAGAGAAACAACTTATAGAGATACATTGTTTCTTTAAAACACATGGTTTAAATACGTTCTATTACTTATTACGAAAAAAAAATAAATGAGCGAATTAATAAAAGAAATTAATAAAAGACGAACATTTGCTATTATCAGCCACCCCGATGCTGGAAAAACAACGCTTACCGAAAAACTTTTGTTATTTGGGGGAGCAATACATGTTGCGGGAGCTGTAAAATCGAACAAGATAAAAAAGACAGCCACATCGGACTGGATGGAAATAGAAAAACAACGCGGAATATCCGTTGCTACATCCGTTATGGGATTCGAGTATGATGGCTATAAAATAAACATTCTGGATACTCCAGGTCACCAAGATTTTGCGGAAGATACTTATCGCACGCTTACTGCTGTCGATAGTGTAATTATAGTGGTAGACTCAGCAAAAGGCGTTGAGACACAAACGCGTAAACTTATGGAAGTTTGTCGTATGCGTCATACCCCTGTAATGATATTCATCAATAAAATGGATAGAGATGGCCGTGACCCATTCGAATTATTAGACGAATTGGAAGAAGAACTGCAAATAAAAGTGCGGCCTTTAAGTTGGCCCATCGATAGTGGACAGCGGTTTAAAGGAGTTTACAATATCTATCAGGAAAAATTAGATTTATATACACCTAGCAAACAGACTGTAACGCAATCAATTGAATTTAAAGACATAAACAGTTCTGATCTGGAAAAACATATAGGTGAGACTTTGGCTTCCAAGCTGAGGGATGACATTGAACTAATCGATGGAGTATATTCTGAACTTGATCTTAATCAATATCTGAAAGGACAAGTAGCCCCTGTATTTTTTGGATCAGCCTTAAATAACTTCGGTGTAAAAGAATTACTCGACTGTTTTGTCAAAATAGCCCCTTCTCCACGTCCGATAGAGGCAATCGAAAGAGAAGTTAAACCTGAAGAAAATGCTTTCACGGGTTTTATATTTAAGATTCATGCTAATATGGATCCAAATCACCGCTCTTGTATCGCTTTTGTAAAAATATGCTCAGGTAAGTTTGAGCGTAATATCAATTATAAACATGTTCGATTAAATCGTCAACTCAAATTTTCTTCTCCTACAGCTTTTATGGCCCAGAAGAAGGAAACTGTAGATGAAGCCTACGCCGGAGATATAGTAGGGTTACCTGACACAGGTAACTTCAAAATCGGGGACACATTGACATCAGGAGAAGACCTACATTTCAAAGGTTTACCAAGTTTTTCACCCGAGATGTTTAAATATATTGAGAATGCCGATCCGATGAAATCTAAACAGTTGCAAAAAGGTATAGACCAATTGATGGATGAAGGTGTAGCTCAATTATTTACAAATCAGTTTAATGGAAGAAAAATTATTGGTACTGTGGGGCAGCTTCAGTTTGAAGTAATACAATACCGATTATTGCACGAATATGGGGCTCAATGTAGATGGGAAGCAATCAATCTATATAAAGCTTGCTGGATAGAAAGTGACAATAAGGATCAATTAAATGATTTTAAAAAGCGAAAAGCGCAATATATGGCTGTAGACAAAGAGGGACGGGATGTATTCTTAGCTGATTCTAATTATGTTTTAATGATGGCCCAGCAAGACTTTAAAGATATCCGGTTCCACTTTACTTCTGAATTTTAGCATATGACAAAAATAAAATTGGTTATAAATGAGGAATACCGCCAACTGGAGGATTTCATAACTGCACTCCCTCAAACGTTTTTACAAATGGGAGAAGTTATATATTCGGGGAGGAATATAATAAAAACGTTCTATGTAGACGGTATTAAACTGAATGTTAAATCTTTCAAAAAACCTATATTTATAAACCAAATTGCATATTCAATATTCAGGAAATCGAAAGCGAAACGCTCTTATTTATATGCATTTAAACTTAAAGAAAGAGGATTGTACACACCCGATCCGATATCTTATATGGAATTGAGACAATATAATCTGCTAAAATACAGTTTATATATATCAGTACACAAAGAGTTTGATGGTATGATGAGAGAATTGCACAGTGGAGGTATACAAGGACGTGAAGAATTGCTTCGCCAATTTGCCTTATATACAGCAGAATTACACGAAAAACAAGTACTGCATCTGGATTATTCATCTGGAAATATATTGTATAAAAAGAATGGAGATAAATACACATTCTATCTTGTCGATCTAAATAGAATGACCTTTGACAAACCCATAGATATAAACACCGCCTGTTTCAATTTCAGACGGCTATGGGGTAGCGATGAAATGATAACCCTCATCGTAAAAGAGTACGCCAAAGCGCGTAATTTAGATGAGAAAACATGTCTAAGAAAAACATTTGAATATCGTAAAAAATTTTGGGATGTATATACCAAACAGCATCCTGGTACACTACCCTACATGGGCTAAATAATACAACCGACTACTATGAGAATTGGATTTGATGCTAAACGAGCCGTGTCGAATTTTACAGGATTAGGAAATTACAGTCGATTTGTAATTTCCAATCTAATGAAATACTACCCTGACAATATTTATAAATTGTTTATACCAAAACTCCCAAATGAGAGTAAGGAAAAAGAGACTGAAATACATAAAAACGAAAAAATATATTCGATAAAACACACTCATAAACCATTCTGGAGAACTATGGGTATTGTCAAAAATATAAGAGAAGAAAATATAGATATATATCATGGGTTGAGCAATGAGCTACCATATAGAATAAATCATACAGGAGTAAAAAGTGTGGTAACTATTCATGATCTTATATTTCTAAACTATCCAAGTTTTTATAAATTAATAGACAGAATAATATATGATCTGAAAGCAAAATATGCGTGCAAAGTAGCTGACAAAATCATAGCAGTAAGTGAGTGTACAAAAAGAGATATTATAAGACATTATAAGATAGATCCTTCGAAGATAGAGGTTGTATATCAAGGTTGCTTCCCTATATTCAAAGAAAAAGCTGACGAGGCTAAGAAGAAAGAAGTAAAGAGAAACTACAATCTTCCCGACGAATATCTATTATCTGTAGGCAGTATTGAAGAACGAAAAAATATACTACTGATTGTCAAATCTCTGAAAAACATACCCAATATCCACTTTATTGCGATCGGAAAGCAGAAGGAATATGCTGAAAGGGTTATGCACTATGCTGTAGAAAACGGTTTATCAGACAGAGTGCATTTCATTAGCAATGTTCCACTAACAGATTTACCTGCAATACTACAGTCTGCAAAACTATTCATATATCCATCTCTTTATGAGGGATTTGGAATACCCATTATTGAGGCTCTCAGTTCAGGTGTTCCTGTCATAGGTGCTACAGGTTCCTGCCTTGAAGAGTCGGGAGGACCTCATTCTGTATATGTAGATCCTTATAATGACCTAGAATTAGCAGAACAGATAAAACGTTTACTTGATGACGATCAGGCTCGGGAAACAATGGTAACCGAAGGGCTAAAGTATGTAAAACGCTTCTCTGATGAGGAATGTACTAAAGAGTTGATGAAGGTGTATAAGAAAATAATGGAGAATTAATATAAGATAAACATGACTAAAATTGCTATAGTTATTTCAAGATATGGTAGGGAAATTAACGGAGGGGCAGAACTACATGCGCGCCAACTAGCTGAACATCTACATAAAATATATGATGTCACTGTACTTACAACCTGTGAAAATGATGATAGTCTTATTCGCAATACATATTATCCAAGTGGGGAAACATTTATAAATAATATAAAGGTCATTAGATTTGAATCAAAGCGAAAGGATCAAAGCAGAGCCGGAAAATTATTTCGATACCTACATAAAAACAGAATATATAAAAATACAAAGTTTGAGTTAACTAATTTCTTTCAACTGGTTCTTAAAAAAATAAGATATCAATATAAAAATAATTACAACCAAATATTTGAAAAATGGATAGGCATGCAAGGTCCTATAAGCAATGACTTAATCCAATACATAAAAGAGAATAAAAATGAATATTGTATTTTTATATTTTTTATGCATTTCCAATATATAGTATATGCCGGGATACAGGAAGTTCCCGAAAAAAGTATTCTTGTTCCTATTGCACACGATGTTCCCTCTCTTTATTTTAGAGGTTTTGACAAAGTTTTTTCTTCGCCTGCTTTCATTATGTATAATTCTATTATAGAAAAAGAGTGGGTAGAAGCAGCACACCCCTCCGCTAAAAATACAAAATCAGACATTGCTGGTGTAGGGCGTGATAAACCAATAGTAAATCCTTTACTTATAAATAAACTGCCAGAGATCAATTTTCCTTTCTTTATATATATTGGACGAATTCAGAAAAATAAAGGTTGCGATATAATGATTGATTATTTTAAATATTACAAACAGTGTTATAAAAATAACTCTAAGCTAGTCTTGATTGGTAAAAATTTCATGAGTGAGACCGATCCCTCAGAAGACATAATATATACAGGGTTTATAAGTGAACAAGAAAAATTATTCTATCTGCAAAATGCTATTTCACTTATTATACCATCTCCTTACGAAAGTCTTTCAGCTGTTACACTTGAAGCTATGATTATAGGTAAGCCTGTGTTGGCTAATGGTCATTGTGATATACTCAAAAAGCATATCGATCTCAGTAATGCCGGCTATAACTTTTACAATAAAGATCAGTTTTGCGAATCGCTAGATAAGCTACTTAATATGAGTGATAAAGAAAAGGAAACAATAGCTAATAATGGAATCTCTTATGTTGAAAAAAATTATGAATGGAAGAGTATTATAGACAAATATTTAAAAGTGATAGAAGAGATAAGTTGATTGGAATGCCTTCTATTTTGATACATAAAAAATTTACAAATATTTATTAAGCCCATTTTCGCAATAAACG
>NZ_JAEPKU010000011.1 GCF_016652235.1 Dysgonomonas sp. Marseille-P4677 | reverse complement strand
GAGTATAATATATAATATCGATATAAATCTATTCGTTAACTTTGATGGTAGCGGATAGATTTTTTTATTTAATACACTTAACTCTATGAAGAAATACACTTGTACATTTATATTATTAGTTTTTATCATCACATCATGTACTACACCTCGACAAACTCAAAATATGTCTACTAATCTAGAAATGGCTGTTCCTGATGAAGGTATAATAACTCAATCGTTGTTTACGGATCAGGAAGCTCGGATATCAGAAGAGAACATTCAGAAGATTTTGGATGGAAAATATACCCTTCCTCAGCAATTACGAGTAGCAGTTGTGAATATAGATAATGGTTCGTTGATAAACAGGCGTTATGGTTATGACGAAGATTATCTATCGTCGTGTCAGAAATATCTGTCGACTCTGATTACCAATATGGAGGGGCATCAGCGTGTGCAGAAAGTTTCGTTGGTCCCTGATATTATGATGTCTACTTCACCCGGTTTTACATCTATTCGCGAAGCTGCTGTAAGAATGCAGGCGGACGTGGTATTGGTATATTCCATTAGAGGTGGAATGTATTCCAAATATAAGGTCTTTTCAGCTGACGAACATAAAGCTTTTGCTACAACTCAGGTATTGATAATGGATGTTCGTACCGGACTAGTACCCTTTTCTACAGTTGTCACTGAGGATTATTTATCTAAAAAGCTAAAGGATGATTTTAATGGTAATGAGGCTGAAAAACGGATTCAGGAAGAAGCTGTAATGAAGACTTTAATTAGAGTTTGCGACGATATTAATCTTTTTCTTACAAAATAAGTTTTATGAGATTACGGATTCTTTGGTTTAGTATACTTTATCTATTCGCTGTAAAATCTTTTGCATACAATTTAGAAATAGATTCTGTTCCGCGTATATTGCCCGAAAGGGCTGTTCCATTCCAAAGTTTCAAAAACAACGTTATCCTGGATGGATATGCGCATGACTCTGTTCCAATCAAAGCGTTACTCGATATTGGGGCATGGGGATTAGCAGTACCCGAATATTTAAGGGTAAATAAGGAAACGATAAATAAAAAAGAACAAATTCGTTTTAGAGTAGGGGATTGGGTAAAGATAGTGGATGCTACGTTTATGGAGACAGGTAGCCAGTTTCTAAATTGGTATGGTGATGATTGCGTATTGCTGGGTTGGGATTTTTTTAATAGACGTATACTCGAAATATCGTATAATAATCAGTATATAAGAGAATTGAAACCAATTGATCTGGATAGCCTGAAAGGTTATGATTGTATTAAATTTCAGAATAGGGGCCGGAGGCTTCTTATCCCTACGGTTGTTGATATTGGAGGGGTGATAATAGAAGGAGACTGTTGGATAGATACAGGCCTCAACGGAACATTATTCTTTGCTCAAAATATATTTACTAAATATAATCTGAATATTGATAAAATCAAAGAGGGACGTGCTAAGAATCTGGATCACAGTCGTACAAAAGTGAATATAATGAAGACTGATGTTATTAGAGTAGGCAACAGTAAGCTTATAGATGCAGATGTAATTTTTTCCGATTCAGAATGGTTTGTGTTTAAAGAGAACGATATGTATATAGGGCTTTTGGGAAATCAGTTTTTTAGAAATTTTTCAGTAATCTTCGATTTTAGGAAAAATAATTTATATCTAAAACCAATAGAAGAATAGGATTGTTGATCTATCTCATGCGATACGTTTTTCTTATCTTTGTAGGAGAAACTATAAACATATAAAAATGAAAAAAACAATATTAATAACTATGACCGGATTGTCTATGATGTTGGCCGGCTGTGGAGGAGGACAAAAAGCTCCGGATAAGCAGCTCGAAGCAGACACTGTTCCTGCGGATTTTAAATACGAGGTAGATGCTTTTGCAGATCTTGAGATACTGCGCTATTATGTTCCCGGATTTAAGAATCTTAATCTTGAACAAAAAGAACTGGTTTATTATCTATCAATGGCAGCCTTAGAAGGGCGCGATATATTATTCGATCAGAATAACAAATACAATCTAGCCATACGCCGTACATTGGAGGCTATTTATGAGAATTATAAAGGAGACAAAAATACGAATGATTATAAAGAATTTGAAGTCTATCTCAAACGTGTATGGTTTTCCAATGGGATACATCATCATTATGGAGAGGAGAAATTCTTGCCTACATTTTCTAAAGAGTTTTTTGCAGATCAGGTAAAAGCGTTACCGGCAAATCTTGTTCCTACAAGAGAAGGGCAATCAGTCGATGATTTTATCAAAGTGATTACGCCAGTAATGTTCGATGCTAAAATAATGGCCAAGAAGGTGAATCAATCGGGAGGCGATCTTATTGTTACCTCTGCCAACAATTATTATGGAGAGGGCGTTACCCAAAAAGATGTTCAGGATTTTTATGGCGCCATGAAAGATACTACTGATCTTACCCCAATTTCTTATGGACTTAATAGTCGTTTAGTGAAAGAAGATGGTAAATTGGTTGAGAAAGTATGGAAAGTTGGAGGACTATACTCCTCGGCTATAGAGAGAATTGTATTCTGGCTTGAAAAAGCACAAACAGTAGCGGAAAATGACAAACAAAAAGAAGTTATAAATAAACTGATTTCATTTTATAAATCAGGAGATCTTAAAACATTCGACCAATATGCGGTAGCATGGGTTGAAGATTTAAATTCGCAAATCGATTTTGTAAATGGTTTTACAGAAGTTTATGGTGATCCTCTTGGTATCAAAGCTAGTTGGGAATCGACAGTGAACTTTAAAAATATAGAAGCAACTAAGCGTACCGAAGTTATTAGTTCAAATGCACAATGGTTCGAAGATCATTCTCCGGTTGATAAACGATTTAAAAAAGAGAAAGTAAAAGGAGTAACAGCCAAAGTTATAACAGTTGCTCAGTTAGGCGGTGATTGTTATCCATCTACTCCTATTGGGATTAATCTGCCTAATGCTGACTGGATACGTAAAGATCATGGTTCAAAGTCAGTAACCATAGAAAATATAATGGAAGCTTACGATGCAGCCGGTGCACATACAGGTTTTGGAAAAGAATTTATGTGGTCTGATGTGGAAGTGAATATGATAAAAGAATATGGCTTTGTTACAGATGTATTACATACCGACTTGCACGAATGTCTCGGACATGGTTCGGGGAAACTGATGCCGGAAGTGGATCCAAACGCATTGGGTGAATTTAGTTCAACTATCGAGGAGTCTCGAGCAGACCTGTTCGGCTTATATTTCCTTGGTGACGCTAAGTTGGTAGAACTTGGAATTATACCTAATGCAGATGCTTACAAAGCAGAATATTACAAATTTATGATGAATGGCTTGATGACTCAACTTGTGCGTATTGAACCGGGTAAAGATATTGAAGAAGCGCATATGCGTAATCGTCAGCTGATTGCCAAATGGGTATATGAGAAAGGTAAGGCTGATAATGTAGTTGAATATAAGGTAAGAGATGGTAAAACATATGTTGTAGTTAATGATTATGTTAAACTACGCACATTGTTTGGAGACTTATTGGCCGAAATTCAACGTATTAAGTCGGAAGGAGACATTAAATCAGCTAAAGCTCTTGTAATGGATTATGCGGTAAAGGTCGATCCTGTTTTACACAAAGAAGTATTAGCCCGTTACAAAACTTTGAATATGAAGCCTTACAAAGGATTTGTAAATCCAGTATTTGAATTAGTACAAGATAAAGATGGAAAGATTACTGATGTCAAAATATCTTATAGTGAAGGCTATACCGAACAAATGCTTCGCTATTCTAAAGAATTTTCGACTCTGCCTACTTATAACGACTAAATAGAGACTGAAATAGAGAAAAATCCTGACAGTTAATTGTCAGGATTTTTTGTTTCATCAAAACATTTGCATTTTTAAACCGAATGATAATCTAAGATAATCTTTTGGTCCTAGGTAGCTATTTGTAAACGCACTTACCATGTAAAGATCATTGGTACTTATTTCGTAGAATGCTGTTATAGATTTGGCGAAGAAGCGTTTTTCTTCGGGGATATGAAATGTAATTCTTTGTCCCAGATAAATATTAAAGCGCATCTTTGTTGAAAAAGCATAATATCCATTTGGATATTTTTCCGGCTCGTTTACCCAGAATTCACCGTCGAAGATTGTATTTATATAGAGTCCTGTAGCCAAAGGGTCTAATGAGAAATGTTTGTTAAGCCTTTTCTTCCATGGGATGAAATTCTGTTTTAAGGTAAAAGTTAGTTTAGAATTTTTTGTTGAATAACGGGGTAAATACCCAAAGAGGATATCGGTTTCCCACTGATTGTTTTTTCCATAATCCCAACCTGTACCAATCGAAATTAGCCCCATTCCTCCTGCATATTGGATTTTAGTGTAGTTAGGTATCAGCCTCTCCCATTGCGATTTGTAATTTTCCACCCTTTTCTCATATCTGGTTTGAGCAGCTAATGAGCCTGATAGTATCAATAGAATAAAGCTAAAGCAGATTTTATAATTAGAATTCAATAGTTTCATATGTATATGAGTCATCAGCATTTAATGTGAAAATAAAATATTGTCGTTTCCCGATATTAGGGCAACCGAAGTACATAATACCATCGTTAAAAAGATCATCAATCTTTAGTGTATGGTCATGCCCGTTTATGCAGAATTGGAGATTTTTAGATTTCTTTATATCTTCTTGAAAATGTCGGGCGACATTGTTATTAAATTGATCGGAGAAAGGGCGAACGTGCATGGCAAGTACAGTTTTTTTATATTCTTGTCTGTCATCATTTTGTTGTTCTTCTATAAAATTAAGATCGGGAACAGGTTTTGAGTAGTCGAATTCTAGGGCATTTGTATTTAAACAAATAAATTTAGTTGTACCGGCCAAAAATGAAAAGTTCTCTTGACCAAATATCTCTCTATATATTTCTTCTCCGTTTGCAAGGCAGTCGTGATTTCCTAAAAGAACAACATACGGACGGTTTAGCCCATTCATAATATCCCGCATCCACATGAATTCTTTAGTAAGACCAAAATCGGAAATATCACCACCATGGATAATAAAATCTATATCATCTCTTTTATTAGCATCTTTTACAAAGTCTTCTGTTTCGTCATACCACCGTTGCGAATCGCTCATAAAGATGAAACGTATAGTTTCTTTCCCTTTACAGTCGGCCTCGATTCTATTTATATTCTTTGCATTTATATTCTTTTCTCCTTTGATTCGTCCGTCATAAGGATGATACTCTATCATCTCGCATGCCGAGAGTAGGCACGCAAGAAAAAAAAGCGTGAAAATTATCTTTTTCATGTCTGAATTTGTATATCTTATTTTGTGAGGATACAAGTTTATAGGTAAAAGTTCAATTCTTTAAATTAGAAAACTTAAATCAATATTATAGAAGTGTTTTTTAACATGTTTTTAACCAAATATGGATAATATGTAAGGATGTTTGATTAAGTTTAGTTATGGCTCTTTTTATAATATTATTATGTTTTGTTGTACCTTTGAAATCTTTGAATAGAGAAATATTATTAGGTCTATAAAATCTGATTTATGGAGAAAACACATATCGAAACAATTATAGTTGGTGCTGGTCCGGCAGGTACTACTTGTGGCTATGTTTTAAAGAAGAATAATCATGATTGTTTGATTATCGATAGGAAAGATTTTCCTCGCGACAAATTGTGCGGGGGAGGCCTTACGCCTAAAGCACATATATTGGTCGACAAGATATTTGAAGGTATAAAATACGACTACTATAGTGTGAACACAATAGATATGTTTTCTCAAAAAAAATATATATGCAGCTATACACTAGATACAGAATTAAGGACTGTTACCCGGCGTGAATTCGATAATGTTTTGCTGAGAGAATATGAAAAATCAGGAGGCCGAAAGATTACGGATACAGTTGTTAAGATAGAAGAAAACGAAGATAAAATACACGTTACATTATTATCAGGGAAAAAGCTTTCGTGCAACTTCTTGATTGGTGCTGATGGCGCGAATAGTATTGTGCGTAGGTATTTACAGCCTGAATTTAAGAAAGGCATTGTCTGTTTGGAAAAGACCGTAGAAGATATATCTATCAGGAATATGCAGGTATACTTCGATAAGAAGTTTAAGAATGGATATTTGTATGTATTTCCTAATACAAACGGATATGTAGTAGGGTATGGAGACAAGCGAACAAATTTGCAAACGTTTGATAAATCTTTGAAAGAACATAATCTTATGTCTGAAAATAAGACAAAAGGTGCTTATATTCCTATGTTCGATAATATCGATTATCCTTTCCGAAAAGATATTATTTTGATTGGTGATGCCGGAGGTTATGCCGATTCGATGACAGGCGAAGGAATATATTTTGCAGTTAAGAGTGGACAGAATGCGGCCTTGTCTATTGTCCATAGCCAAAATTTTAAATTGTTGAATGAAGACGTTATAAATGTTATAAGGAAGAGAAAGAAAATGTCAGAATTATTCTTTTTTGCTCCAGTGCATGGTTTATTTGTTTATTTATGTAAAAAGCCTAAATGGTTGATTCGAATAAATAGAAAGGTGAATCAGGCCTTGTCTATTTAAGAAAATGTCTATCTTTATTTCTAAATAATAAAAACGATGAAACTAAAAGAAGAATCTGGTAATAAATCAGTACTTACTACCAGCTATGTGCTTACGGCCGGCTCTCCTGTCACGTTTGTTCTTTACGATGAAGATGGCGATTGGCAGTTGTTTGGAGAAGATGAAGTCTCCGATGATGAAGATGCTTATTTAGTGTCTGTAGATGAAATACTCGAAATGGAGCCTGTTCTTCGCAAGTTGCCCGATCTGCAGCCAGGACAAGCCGCAACCCGCGAAAAAGATGGATATAAATGGGTTATAGTAGAAGAGGAAAAATAAATATTAACATAGCTCAGGCGGAATACTGATTTAGTATTCCGTTTTTCTTTGTATTTTTGCCAACCATAAACAGTTTGTGATAAACTGATTTATTTATAAATATAACTAAAAAATACTTCTATGAACAACGAACTAGGACTGGACTTTAAATCCACGACTGAATCAAGAGAAAAGAGATTGTTCATCGAAACCTATGGCTGTCAGATGAATGTGGCAGACAGTGAGGTTGTAGCATCGGTGATGCAGATGGATGGATATACAGTAACAGATAAGCTCGAAGATGCCGACGCTGTTTTTGTAAATACATGTTCGATACGAGATAATGCCGAACAAAGGGTTATCCAACGTCTCGACTATTTTAATGCCATAAGGAAAAAGAAAAAGCCGAATATGATTATCGGTGTTCTCGGATGTATGGCCGAGCGTGTGAAAGAAGAATTACATGCAAAACATCAGGTAGATGTGGTAGTAGGCCCCGATGCTTATCTTGACTTACCAAATCTGGTAGGTGCAGCCGAAAGTGGCGAAAAAGCAATAAATGTACAACTGTCTAAAACAGAAACTTATAAGGATGTAATTCCTTTGCGTATCGGAGGAAACCATATTTCCGGTTTTATCTCTATTATGCGTGGGTGCGATAAGGTTTGTTCGTACTGCATTGTTCCCTATACCAGAGGACGTGAACGTAGCCGTATGCCACAAAGCATTTTGAATGAGGTAATTGATCTTCGGGATAAGGGTTTTAAGGAAGTAACCTTGCTGGGGCAAAATGTAAACTCATACCGTTATGAAAATGAAGATGGTACAATTGTTGATTTTTCCCGATTACTCGAAATTGTAGCACTTGAGGCTCCGAAAATGCGTATCCGTTTCACTACATCATACCCTACAGATATGACCGATGAAACATTGGAAGTAATCGCTAAATATGATAACTTATGTAAGTTTATCCATCTTCCTGTACAATCGGGAAGTAGTCGTATGTTAGGAGTGATGAAACGTAAGTATGATCGAGAATGGTATCTAAATCGTATCGAAGCTATCAAACGTATTATTCCCGGCTGTGGGCTATCTACAGATATTATGTGCGGATTTCATTCCGAAACAGAAGAAGACCAAGAAGAAACACTGTCATTGATGCGCGAAGTATGTTTTGATTCTGCATTCATGTTCAAATACTCGGAACGTCCGGGTACATATGCAGCCAAAAAATTAGAGGATGATATACCGGAGGATGTAAAAGTAGAACGTTTGCAGAGGATTATCGAATTGCAAAATGAATGTTCTCTTGAGAGTAATAAGAGAGATGTAGGCAAGACCTTCGAAGTGCTTGTCGAGGGGTTCTCTAAGAGATCAAAAGAACAACTTTTTGGGCGTACATCTCAAAATAAAGTTGTAATTTTTGATAAAGGAACACACCGTATCGGCGATTTTGTTAATGTGAAAATTACAGGAAATACATCTGCTACGTTATTTGGTGAAACAATATAATAATCAGCGTAAATAAGTTATTTTTACTAAAGATATTTCTTCTTTTTTCAAAAAGTAATTATATTAGCTACCCGTTTTGCAAAGACAAGGTTATTATATACAATAATATAATAGAAAAATTAATTCTAAAAATTTAAAGATTATGAATAAAACAGGCTCTAATTTGTTATTTTTAGCTATTGGTGCAGCTCTAGGTGCAGCTGTAGGTTATGTTGCTGCTTCTGATAAAAAAGAAGAGTGGTTGAAAGATATCAACAGCCTTGTAGATAAAGTAAAAGGCAATGTAAGACATGCTGCAAATAAAGGCCGTGAAAAAATAGACGACTTAACAAGCAATGTTGAATAATCCGGAAACAGATAAAAGCTTAAATACTCTGGTTGAAGAAATAAAAGTAGACCTATTAAGCTATATTAACCGTAGAGTCCGTTTGTTTAAGCTGGATTCTTACGAGAAGTTGAGTATTTCGGCTTCTGTAGCAGGATATGGTTTGATTGTTTTGGCTATTTTATCTGTTTTAATATTCTTTGTCCTTATTGGATTGGCATTTTTTGTAGGAGAATTGCTTGATAGTCTGGCCGCAGGCTTCGGTATTATGGCCCTGTTGTCGTTAATTGTTTTGTTCATTGTATTCTTGTGTCGTAATATAATTAAGGAAACAATATTGAATAATGCAATAAATTTTTTCAGAAAATTAGATGCCAATGATAAAGAATGAATTGACCCCCTTAGAGTTACTCCGTCAGGAAAAAGCAATTGTTAGGCGTGAGTGTGCTGAAGGCGAAGATCGTTTGGCTGAACATTGGGTATATCTCTCGAATAATGCAAGTTCGCTGATTCTCCAAAGTGTAACAAATACTGTCCTTCGGAAATTTGGCTTCGGTCATAAAGAAGATGCAAAGGAAGAAAGCTCTTCATCTAATAGTGGCTTTGCGCAAGGCTTATTGAGTAATCTGACTACTTTTTATCCTGTTATTTGGGAAATAGTTCAGCCACTACTTTTCCGTTTTGCAATACGAAAAATAAAATCGATCTTTTCTGGAAAGAAGAAAAAGAGATGCAGAGACTATGACGATTGATTAAAGAAAGGAAATAAAATAAGTATATAAAAAGCAAGAGGATTGAATATCTTCTTGCTTTTTGTTTATCTATATTGCTTTGATACTGAAATTTTGAGAAAGTATAGATTTGAAAAAAAAACTAAAAGTTGTACAACTTTGTCACTTTTTAGTTAAAATTAGATTTTCTTTCATGAATAATAAATATTCAAAAATGAACAGATTGTCAGATGAATATTTGAAAGTAACCGAAAATATCTTTTGGCTACAGTTGTATCCATTGATAATTTTTTATCTTTGTTACTATTAGTAAATTTTAAAAGATGATCTTATGTCGAAAGAAATACTTAATCTAAAACCACAACAGTTGTGGAAGCACTTTCATGATCTGACCCAGATACCGCGTCCGACAGGGCTAATGGAAGAAGTGACTAAGTTTGTAATTAACTTTGGTAAGTCTTTAGGTTTGGATGTTAAGCAAGATGAAATTGGTAATGTTCTTATCACCAAGCCGGCAACAGTAGGTCTGGAAAAAGTTCCTGTTGTTATATTGCAGTCGCATCTGGATATGGTGCCTCAGAAAAATTCTGATGTAAAGCATGATTTTACTAAAGATCCTATAGAGACCCAAATAGAAGGGAACAAGGTGAAGGCTCGTTCCACAACTTTGGGTGCAGACAATGGGATAGGAGCAGCTGCTATGATGGCGGTTCTTGAAGATAAAACCCTTAAGCATGGTAAAATAGAAGCCCTTTTTACTATTGATGAAGAAGTGGGAATGGTAGGTGCAATAGGATTGCAACCGGGTTTCCTTTCAGGAGATATCTTATTGAATTTAGATACAGAAGAGATCGGAGAGCTTTGCGTTGGTTGTGCCGGAGGTGCGGACGTTAATGCTGACTGGCATTTTAAAGATGTTGAGGTTCCGGAAGGAGACTTTGCATACAAAGTTGTACTAAAAGGTCTTAGAGGAGGTCACTCCGGTACAGAGATTCATCTGGGTAGGGCTAATGCTAATAAACTGATGTTCTATTTTCTGAAAGAAGCTGTTAGCAATTACGAAGTGCGTCTTTCTGTTGTAGATGGAGGATCTTTACGTAATGCAATACCACGAGAATCGTATGCAGTAATAACACTTCCTGAGGACGATGCAAAGGATTTCTTGGAACTTGTTGCTGAATATGAGGAAATCTTTAAAGAAGAATATAAGGCGGTAGAACCTAATCTTTCATTTAAAGCAGAAAAAACTGATCTGCCGACAACTCTTATACCCGAGGAGATACAAGATAGCCTGATAAATGCAGTTGTAGGCTGTCAGAATGGTGTAATCGGGATGCTTACTGAATTTGAAGGTATTGTTGAAACTTCTACAAATCTGGCATCAGTTAAATCAGCTCCGGGACATATTGCTGCTAAAATGTTGGCACGTAGTTCTTCAGAGACTCGTAAGGATGAGATTTGTTCAAGCCTTGAAAGTGTATTTGCTTTGGCTGGAGCTAAGGTTTCCATAGAGAATCCATATCCGGGATGGCAGCCTAATGCCAAGTCGGATACATTGAATATGATGTCTGCACTATACGAAGAGATGTATAATGAAAAAGCTCATGTGGTGGTTGTACATGCAGGACTTGAGTGTGGAATAATTCTTTCCAGCACTCCTGGCTTAGACATTGTGTCTTTCGGTCCTACAATCTTAAATGCACATTCTCCTGATGAATTTGTAGAGATTGATACTGTTACCAAATTTTATGATTATTTGGTGAAAACATTGGAACGAGTAAAATAAATATATGATAAAGGGCGAGAACTGAATTTTCTCGCCCTTTTTTCTTTTAGATATCGTTTGTTATTCTGGCTTAGTTCTGTATTTACTTAATATTGCCAATATATCATCATTTAGATCACCAAAGATAGAGACACCACTAGCCCCATTTTGCAGTGCGTACTTAATTCCTTCTTCGATTTCCTGATTGTTCTTAAAATCAGGCATGTATAGCCCGGCGTAAAGAGGGAATCGTCCGTCTATACCTCTCAAGCCTTGTTTTACTGCATCACCTATCCAAGGTACATCTTCTTTATAAAAGCCATGGTAAATCATTGGGTAAACAGCATCTAACGGCCAGTTTGTCCAGTCTTGCATAACGAGGCGTTTTGCTACGTCAGGTGTTGGAAAAACAGCTGCCGTCAAAGGTTTATGATTAGCTTTGGCAACTTCGCTGATTTGATTTACAATGTTTGTAACAGCATTGTATCTGTACGATCGCCAAGAAAGACTCTGAGTCGGATATTGTATGCTATCGATATTCTGATGGTATTTCTCCTTGAATCCTGCTTTGCAGGCACCACAATAGCAGAAGTCGTATTCTGGTAATTCTTCAGTTTGTACTATGTCATAAACTTTCCATAGGTTAACAGCAAGAACCACATCCGAAAAACGTACATAGTCCATATGGATACCATCTACATAATCCTTAGCTAGAGTATTCTTTACATCATTTACAAGGAACTCTGCAACCTCGGGGCGGGATGGGCACATCCATCTATAATAATCTACATATGGAGGATGGTCAGCACAGGATTCACCTTTTCTGCTAACGGCAGCCCATTCGGGATGTTCTTTTAGAGCGTCGCCTCTGTTCATAATCCACATCCATCTATGAGCTTCAAGGCCTTGAGCTTTAGCTGTACGGAAATGCTTCTCGCTGTCAGCTTCGAAGAATATACCGGCTATACCTGCATCATGGTATTTTTTATATCTTATAGTCAGTTCTTCTTCAGTATCGCTGTTTTGCGGGTTGATCCATACCCAGTGTTTATACTTGTTGTCTGATTCGGATTCCTTATTGGTCGAATTACAACTAATTATAGTAAATGCAAATACTAATGCTAATAATCTATAGGTATTTAATAGTTTTTTCATGATATATGATATTTATTTCATAATTAGACCTTCTTCGTTGATTCTTATGGTGTTGCCAGATACATCTTTTATGATAGCAGTGAATTGAGATTTTGTAGCATGTACAGTTAATTTATTTGTTATGTTAGTTATATCTACAATATCTTTAAGCCCTAGTTCACTGAGAGATGTAGCATAATGCTTGTTTTTCGATCTGAAGCTGTTTTGTTTGTAGTAAATCAACCATAAGTATTGCTTTTGTAATTCGCTATAAGGGAGTTCAAATACAGGTAAATTAGTGCCTGCCTCTATCTCTGAAAATAGTAGATATCCCCAGCGTTCAGGTCTGTGCATATCTATTACCCCTTGTGGAGACCACACCCAATTATATTCAGGCAAAGGTTTACCAGTCGAGTCTTTCTTTTTTATATACTTCTTCCCTATGATTTCGGTTTCCCATTGTACTCTCGAAAAGTTGATCCTCCATATATCTCCGTCTTTTGGTATATGTATATGATTTCCCATAGTAAGAGCACTGAATGGTATGGCAAACTCAACAGTCCACGCTTGGTCTTTGTCGTCAGGGTTATTTAGCGTTCCATTTATTTTTACAGCATGTTTCATACCCGGAGTATTCCAGCTAAATAGAGCCGAGCCTCTATTGCGATATGGCTTTGGCAAAAATAGATCAAAAATGTTGTTTAGTGCATTAATCTCTATTTCGAAATATTGGTGGGTTGTATTGGTGGGGTCGATGAATATTTCGAAATCATTGTCGTGGAATACGATTTCGTCTCTTTGCGACAATGTGGCCCATACATGAGATTCTTCGAGCTCAGCTGCTATGTACAAATAAGTCTTATCCCAAAGTAGCTTCGCCCGTGTTTTGTAGTATGGTTTGGGTTTTGTAGTACCTTCTATATCTTCGAAAAATGAGGTCCATTCGGCTTTCATCCATGCATCATCATTGATGTCACCATCTATAATAGGAGCAGAGGTGGTGTGTCCTGTCACATAACTAAGTGGGGGGGCGAATAGGTTCTTGTATTCTTTGAAATGAGATTGTGCTTGGCTTATGTTTGTGAGTGATAATAGATAAATAACGGATATAATTTTAATGGATTTGATAGTCATGAATATTTTAATTTAAGTATTTCCCTTAACTCTTCAACACCTTCAGAGGCCCCTTTCTGAATGAAATGTATACTCTTTATATTTGTTTTTACTTCTTTAGGGTCTATAAGATAGATAGGTGTATTCTGTTTAGTATAATTAATTAATCCAGCAGCAGGGTATACATTAAGAGATGTACCTATGACTACTAATATATCAGCCTGCTGTGTAATTTCAGCCGCTTTTTCTATCATCGGTACAGCTTCTCCAAACCATACTATATGAGGGCGTAGTTGAGACCCTTTTTCGCACTTATCTCCTATATTTATTTCAGGTTTGTCGGAAGTGAGTGTATATATTAAAGATGGATCGGCAGTAGAACGGACTTTGTTTAATTCTCCATGAAGATGTATTACGTTCGTACTGCCTGCACGTTCATGCAAGTTGTCTACATTCTGGGTTATAATGGATATTTTGTAGTCAGATTCCATCTCTGCCAGGCCTATATGCCCTTTATTTGGCTTTGCTCCAAATGCGGCCTTTCGTCTTTCATTATAAAAATCTAGTACTAACTGAGGATTACGTTGGAATCCTTCGGGAGTAGCCACATCCTCTATAGCGTGCTGTTCCCACAATCCGCCTGAATCTCTGAAAGTAGCAATCCCACTTTCTGCACTCATGCCGGCACCGGTTAAAACGACGATATGTTTCATTAAATATTAAAAAAATGTAAGTATAATATACAAATATAGTTTTTTAAAGCCTAAAATTCATAAAAGTATAATGAAAAGAGTTACTTTTGTTGG
Organism: Dysgonomonas sp. Marseille-P4677; assembly: GCF_016652235.1. Classification (GTDB taxonomy): domain Bacteria; phylum Bacteroidota; class Bacteroidia; order Bacteroidales; family Dysgonomonadaceae; genus Dysgonomonas. The sequence continues at coordinate 44,847 of NZ_JAEPKU010000011.1, read as the reverse complement.
CAAAATTAAATAAACAGTTAGCCTTTGTTTCCTGATATCTATCAGCTTGATTTACAGGGTTGACAAAAAAGAAAGATTATATATGGATAAAATCAGTTACGCTCTGGGATTAAGTATTGGAAATAACTTCCTAAGTTCAGGTATTAAAAAAGTTGATTTTGACGCTTTCCTAAAAGGTATGAAAGATGTTATAAACGAATCTCCTCTGGATATGTCTTATGATGAGGCAAAAGAGGTAATGAACGATTACTTTTCTAAACTTCAGGAAGATAGATTAGAAGTGAATATGAAAGCCGGAGAAGAGTTTTTAGCAATAAATGGAAAAAGACCGGGGGTAGTAACATTACCAAGCGGCCTTCAATATGAAATATTAAAAGAAGGAAATGGGGCTAAACCTAAAGCTACCGATCAGGTAAAATGTCACTATCATGGTACTCTTATCGATGGAACAGTATTTGATAGTTCTGTAGAACGAGGTCAGCCGGCTACATTTGGAGTAAATCAAGTGATTCCGGGATGGGTGGAAGCTCTTCAGTTGATGCCAACTGGCTCTAAATGGAAATTATTTATACCGTCTAATTTAGCTTATGGTCCGGCAGGGGCAGGACAAGCTATCGAGCCTAATTCTACATTAGTTTTTGAAGTCGAAATTTTAGATATTGTTTAATATATAAATTACGTAATTAAAACATGAAAAAAATTCAAGTTGTTGCTCTTGGCGCTTTTGTTGCAGTCGGAGCCTTGCTTACATCTTGTGGAGGGGGCGTTTCTACAGACGCTTCATTGAAGACAGAGATTGATACTATTTCTTATGCTTTCGGTGCTAGTCTTTATGATCAAGGTCTTTCTATGCACTTACAACAATTAGGCGTAGTAAGTGATACTACAGGTATCAGGCCGTCTTATATGAGACAGATCGAAGCTGAACAAGATGCTGTGAAAAAAGCATCTCTTGAAAAAGAGATGAAACATAAGATGGATTCTACTGTAAAGGCTAATGAAAGAAATATTTCGGAATTCCTGAAAGGTTTGAAAGAAAGTTTAGATGCACCGGAATCCAAATCTGCTTATTATGCAGGTGTATCAGTTGGAGGACAAATTTCGAAACAAATGTTCCCTAATCTGATTTCTCAAATGTATGGTGCTGAGTCGAAAGAGAAAATTAATAATAATGCTTTCTTATCAGCTATGGCGACAGCAATGAAGAAAGGAAAATTTGTTGTAACAGACCCTGCTACATTATTCAATGTTAAAATGCAGGAAGTGCAGGCAAAGGCTCAAGCAAGACAAGAAGAGGAATTGAAAAAGCAATATGCTCCTCAAATTGAAGCTGGACAAAAATTCCTGGATGAGAATAAAGCAAAAGACGGTGTTGTTACATTGCCTGACGGGCTACAATATAAAATTGTAAAAGAAGGTAACGGTCCTAAGCCGTCTGCATCTGATGTAGTTAAAGTTCATTACCACGGTACTTTACTTGATGGAACAGTATTTGACAGTTCTGTAGAAAGAAAAGAGCCATCTACATTTAATGTAAGTGCGGTGATTAAAGGTTGGACAGAGGTTCTTCAATTGATGCCTGTAGGTTCTAAGTGGACTGTTTATATTCCGTACGATCTAGCATATGGAGCTCAGGATAGAGGTACAATCAAACCTTTTTCAACTCTTATCTTCGATATCGAATTGATAGGAATAGAGGGAAAATAATTGTAAAGACAATAAGTTAAAATATATGTTTTAGATAATGTTATGGTATCATCAGTATGGAATTTTGAGCAAAAAGGCTTGTTTTTGTGAAAAATATCTTATATTTGAAATAAAATAACAATAAAAAGCTCATTTTATGCAAAAGATTGATAAACTTGATAAGAAGATACTGGAGATTATATCTCAGAATGCGAGGATCCCATTCAAAGATGTAGCTCTGGAATGTGGCGTCTCTCGTGCAGCTATCCATCAGAGAGTACAACGCATGATTGAGATGGACGTTATAGTTGGTTCCGGCTATTTCGTTAACCCAAAAGTTTTAGGGTATAATACATGTACCTATATAGGAGTAAAGTTGGAAAGAGGTTCTATGTACAAGACTGTAATACCTGAATTGGATAAAATTCCAGAAATAGTAGAATCGCACTTTACAACAGGTCCTTATACAATTCTTATTAAGTTGTATGCCAGAGATAATGAGCATTTAATGGATTTGCTTAATAATAAGATACAAGATATTCCTGGTGTTGTAGCTACTGAGACTATGATTTCTCTTAGTCAAGGGGTTAAGCGTCAAATTCCAATATCTAAATCTGAATGATAAATTGATTTAACTTATTAATTATAGAAAGGATAGTTCTCAGTGAGGGCTATCCTTTTTCATTTATCTTTAATAAAGATAAATATGTAAGGTAAAAGGGGGTAAAGCCGTATTTTTTTAATATTTTTGCAGCTATATTTGCTTAGAGAATTATATATGGAGAAAAAAAATGTTGTATTGAGACTTTTATCGAATATATATATAAAGAATATATTGTTGATGATTGCTGTTTCCTTGGTTTTGGTTGCAGTCGTTCTCTTTATATTGAATATCTATACTAAACATGATGAATCTGTTACTGTTCCAGGGGTAAAAGGTCTACAAGTCGAAGAGGCACGAGGAATACTAAAATCTGCAACTTTAGAGTGTGAAATTGTTGATTCTATATTTGTTACAGGTGGTGTGCCAGGCGCTGTAATTGAGCAGACGCCAAAAGAACAATCGAAAGTAAAAGAAGGGCGTACAATCTTTCTAACCATACAGGCAAAAGGAATACAAATGGTGGCTATACCTGAACTGAAAGACTACTCCCGACGCCAAGCAGAAGCACAGCTTAATTCGTTAGGTTTTGATAAAATAATAATAGACGAGGTGCCATCGGCATATGCCGGTATAGTTATTTCCATATCATATAAAGGTAAGGAGTTGTCATCAAATCAAAAAGTACCTAAGGGTGCGACTTTACGTATGACTGTTGGTGCAGGCGGTGAGTCTTATCAAGACAGTATACAGGAACAAGATGCTAAAATTGATGAATCTTTCTTCGAATAATGACAGATAATTCTATTGACGATATAATTGATCTTCCCGAGGACGAGTTTGGAGAAGAGCAAGATAACCAGCTTTATGAGCATTATCGGTTTGTTGCTGATAAAGGACAGGGACTGATTCGGATAGACAAATATTTGTCTATGCACATAGTGGGTGTGTCGCGAAACAGGATACAGCAAGCGGCAGAGGCTGGATGCATTTTGGTAAATGACACCCCTGTAAAGTCAAACTACAAAATCAAACCGTTAGATGTGGTGTCGGTGGTTATGAATCGCCCACCACGTGAACTTGAAATTATACCTGAAAATATACCATTAGATGTCGTTTATGAGGATGAGGATCTAATGGTGATAAATAAACCTCCGGGGCTCGTTGTCCATCCCGGATTTGGAAACTACCAAGGGACAATGGTAAATGCAATAGCTTATTTGCTTAAAGATACACCGGAATATGATGCCAAAGACCCTCGTTTGGGTATAGTGCACCGTATAGATAAAGATACATCGGGGCTTATTGTAGTAGCGAAGAATGCTTATGCGAAGGCTCATCTTTCAGCTCAATTTTTCAATAAGACCACCAAACGCCAATATGTTGCGCTAGTATGGGGGGCTGTGGAAGCAGATGAAGGACGTATAGAAGGTAATATAGGTCGTGATCTCAAAGATCGTATGTTGATGACTGTCTTCAAAGATGGAGAACATGGCAAAACAGCCGTAACGCACTATAAAGTGTTGGAGCGATTAGGTTATGTTTCATTAATTCAGTGTAAACTGGAAACGGGCCGAACACATCAGATACGCGTGCATATGAAGTATATAGGCCATACTCTATTTAACGATGCTCGTTATGGAGGAGATGAGGTGTTGAGAGGTACTAATTTTACGAAGTATAAGCAATTTGTACAGAACTGCTTTAATATATGTCCGCGTCAGGCTTTGCATGCTCAAACTCTTGGTTTTATTCAACCTCGCACAGGAGAAGAACTCATGTTTGAAGCCCCGATACCGGGAGATATGATACAATTGTTAGAAAAATGGCGAGGATATATTGCTAATAGGGAAGTTTAATAATATACAGGTATAAAGTAATGAAACGAAACATTGCCGTTGTATGGGGTGGGTATTCCTCCGAAATAGTTGTATCGGCTAAAAGTATGGCTGGCATCTGTTCTTTTTTGGATGAAGAAAAATACAATATCTACAAGATCAGAATAACAAAGGAAAAATGGACTGTAGAAGTAGGAGGGTATGTGTATACAGTTGATAAGAATGACTTCAGCTATATATGTCCTATATCCGATCAGAGAATATATTTCGATTTTGCGTATATCATTATTCATGGGACTCCCGGTGAAGACGGGCGTTTACAAGGATACTTCGATATGTTGGGGATACCTTATTCTACATGTGGAATGATGGCATCTGCATTAACAATGAATAAGTTTATTTGTAATAATTTTCTTAAAAACTTTGGCATAAGAGTCGCAGATTCCCTATATTTGAATAAGGATACGAAATATAATTTAAGAGGTATTGAAGAAAAACTGAAGTTTCCTCTTTTTGTAAAACCAAATACAGGAGGCTCGAGTTTTGCCACAACTAAAGTAAAGGCGGTAGATCAACTACAACAAGCTATTGATGCAGCATTTGGTGAAACACCGGATGTTATTATCGAAAGCTTTATAAGTGGGCGTGAAGTAACATGTGGCTGTTATAAAACAAAGGACAAAGAGGTTGTGTTTCCTATAACAGAGGTTGTAACTCCAAATGAGTTCTTTGATTATGAGGCCAAGTATGAGGGGCAAGTTGAAGAGATAACCCCAGCCCGTATATCGGGAGAGATGACAGATGAAATACAAAGACTAACCCGTAAGGTATATGATCTGGTTGGAGCGAAAGGTCTAATCAGGGTAGATTTTATTATTTCTGATAATCAACCTTTCCTATTAGAGGTCAATACTGTACCAGGAATGACTCAAACCAGTTTTATACCACAGCAAATAGCTGCTGCAGGTTTGGATATAAAAGAAGTACTGACTGAAATTATTGAAAACGAATTTAACGCCATTTGAATTTATATACCATGAGTAGCAAATTTGATGACATAGCACCTCTTTACGATCATGAGGTAGGAGAAGCAATTCAGGAAATACTTATAGATCCCGGATTTCAACATGCTGTGAAATATATAATCCCAAATATTAATTGGGATGAATTTTCAGCTGAAATGTCCAGATACAAAACTAAAGGCCAGTTTCAGGCTGAAATGATATATCCTGTAGTGACAATGTTGGGAACAAAGGTGGCTACAAGTATAAAGGGAGATAACTGGGATAATATCGACACTTCGGTAGAGCATCTATTTTTATCCAACCACAGAGATATTGTATTAGATGCGGGACTCTTGAATATTTTACGGTATAAACAAGGATTCGATACAACTGAAATTGCTATAGGAGATAACTTGCTTATTCATCCATGGATAGATAAGTTGGTGAGATTGAATAAGAGTTTTATTGTAAGACGTGGCCTTTCTATAAAGGAAAGATTAGTTGCTTCTAAACATCTGTCTGAATATATTCATTATGCAATTCGAGAAAAAGGAGAATCTGTTTGGATTGCTCAACGTGAAGGACGAGCGAAGAATGCAGATGACAGAACCCAAGACAGTTTGTTGAAGATGTTGGCTCTTTATCCGGAAGATAAGTCTTTTTTAGAGAGTTTAAAAGAACTTAATCTTATACCACTCTCTATTTCCTATGAGTATGATCCATGTGATTACCTGAAAGCGAAGGAGTTTCAACAGAAACGTGACGATCCGGATTTCAAGAAGACACAAAGAGATGATCTTTTAAACATGGAGATAGGTATTTTGGGGCAAAAAGGTAATGTAGTTTTCCGTTTTGGTAAGTGTATAAATTCCGAGCTGGATAAGATTACTGAACCGGATAAACGATTACAGCCCGAATTAGCAGCAAAAATAATAGATAAGGAGATTCATGCGAATTACGAAATATTTCCTTGTAATTATATCGCTCATGATCTTTATTATAAAGAAACTCGCTTTAGAGATAAATATACTGATCAGCAACTGGATGATTTTAAAAATTATTTAGAGAAGCAGATAGTGAAAATAGATTTAGATTATATTGATCATGACTTTGTATTAGACAAAATGTTGGAAATGTATTCAAATACACTAACCAATTATCTAAAAGCAACAGAGAGTGTATAAATAAAAAACATTGACTCTAAGTATATATATCCTCCTTATATTCATAATGTAAGGAGGATTTCTTATCGTATATGTACCGTATATTTATAAGTTACTTTTTCTATTGTTAAAGAAATAAAATAGGTTGCCGTTTTTTGTTTTTAGATATATTTATATATTTGCATTACACAAATAGTTAAAACTATGAAAAAATACCTATTGTATATTGTTTTCATTTTGTTTCCTATTGCTGGTTTTGCACAGGTTGTAAGACAAGGTGATAGTTTTGTGGAGGTTTCAGAAATTGAAGGCAAGGTGACTTTTTTGAAAGAGATCGCTTCAAAAAATAGTGTTTCGCAAGATGCAAATTATAAGATTCTAAAAGATTGGGCAATTATTAATTACGGAAAAGATCCGTTCATTTCTAGTGTACGTCATGACACTCAAAATAAAGAATTTATAGCAAAGTCTAGGATTGAATTGCTCCTACCTGCAAATAGTAAAGGTGTGCGCGAAAAAATGATTATGAGATATCGTATAAACGGTTTTATTTTTCAGGATAAGTGTGTCCTTGAGATAACAGGCATATCGTATCTCTATGAAAATGCCAAGAATGACAAATTGTTGCCCCGGGTGATAAGAGCCGAAGATTTTATAACAGACAAAGCAATCGAAGTTGATGACAACTTGAAAGAATTTAGGGTAAATACACGAAAAAGTACATTGTTTTTCCTAAATCAAATAGCTGAGGATTTTGAACGTAAGTTTGGTTATTAAAAATCGAGTTTCAATTGTTTCTCTTCCAAGTTAAAGCTTAATCTATGATATGGAGTGATTCCATGTTCTTTTATGGCTTCTCTGTGTTTTTTTGTCGGATATCCCTTATTGTGGTTCCAGTCGTATATAGGATATTCATTATGTAATCCCATCATATAATCATCACGATAAGTTTTTGCTAAAACAGAAGCTGCAGCTATAGGTAGTAGCTTTCCATCACCCTTTACCACGCATGTATGAGGAATATCTTCATATTTACGAAAACGATTACCATCTATTAATAAATGTTGGGGACGTGTTTTTAGTGCTGCTACAGCTCTTTGCATAGCAAGGAAGGATGCATTGAGTATATTTATTTTGTCTATTTCCTTATGGTCTACTATTCCTACAGCCCAAGCAATAGCATGATCTTCTATGAATGGGCGTAAAGTATATCTTTCCTTTTCACTCAGTTGCTTCGAGTCATTGAGTGCTTCACATTCAAAATTTTGTGGTAAGATGACAGCTGCGGCAAATACTGGTCCGGCAAGGCATCCGCGTCCTGCTTCGTCACATCCGGCTTCTATAAGATCAGGGTATAAGGTTAATTGTAGCATATTTTAAAAAATAATTTCAACATCATTATCGGCAGGGGGGAAATCTAGTTCCATATCCATCAAATCTATTGGAGTTTCTAGTTGCATGGATAATTTTTCCATCGCCTTTTTTAAATTATCATCGATCTTTTCATCACCATATGCATGTAGAACGAATATCTGCGAAAGAATATTAGCCATTTCAGATAATGTGCTGTCAGGTAGATTATAGCCTAGCCCTTTCAGTTTTTGCTTCGCTTGTTTCTCTGATAATATTTGCATACGGATTTTATCATCTTTTGCCAGATTTGGAGAATTAGCAATTGATGTTATATTTTTTGTTCTAATATTCATTTTCTTGTCACTAAACTCTACAAAGCGATATGAAAATGGGTATGCAGATAGTGTACCTGTTTCTATATCATAAATGATATTGCCTTTATCGGAAGTAAATGCAGAAATATCATTCGAATGGAAATGTCCTGTGAAAATGGCTTTCATCCCCCCGTCTGCAAGTAAATTTGCTAGCCGTTGCCAGTCGAATATCAGATAGTCTTTAAAAAATGATGATTGATACATAATATGTTCTGTAATTCCCCAATGCATCATACCTATCACCTGAATGTTCTTTTCTTTTGCATCCTTTAATCTGTCGTTGATCCATAGTTCTGTAGATGGAGATATCTTTCCTCCGGAAATACTTCCGGTCTTATATTCTCTATATCTTGCAGCGTCTATAGCTAATAACCACGTGTTACTATTTAGTTGTGCTACATAACTTAAACTGGCGGTATCCTTATGAAGGGCATTTCTATATCCGCAGTCTGAATATATGTCTGTAAATTCCTGAACGGAAACACTTGCTACAGGTAGCTTTTTATTTCCTTTAAATTCTATCGAATTAGGCATATTTACATCATGGTTCCCAGGGATAACAAAGATTTTAACCCCTTTTTCTTTTAAAGGCTTTAGTCTTTCAACAAAATCGATATGACTTTGTTTCTCTCCATCTTTGGTCATATCTCCGCTTACAAGTAAGACTTGAATGTCGCTCTGTAGATAATCATCTAGAACTTTATCAAGTACAGCAGGGACGTCTTTCACATTCTTTCCGCTATTCAACAAATAATCTTGTATCGCATAACCATCATCCATAAGTTTTTCTGAAAGAAAATGCGTGTCCGAGATCACTCCTATTTTTATCGGTTCATTAGCTTGGAGGCTGATAGAAAGAATGAATGATATATATAATATTATTTGTTTCATCAATTAAATTAAGAATGGTTTAAATGTAATTTATAAAAATAGCAGATTGTCAAAGTTGTAATCAGTTACATAAATGGATTTGTGTCCTTAATCTTTATTAACTCAGACAAAAGTAAGGCATTTATATAAAAGACATTCTAGTTATTATTCCTATTTTTGTAACGACTTATTAAATTATGTTACTTCTATGAATAAGAATAAGATTTTCAGCCTGTTTTTTATAACTACTTTTATAATATTACTTTCTTCCTGCGGTACGCAACGTCAACGTGTTAGATTTTCCGATATTACTCACCCTAAACGGGAATTTAGAGGAGCTTGGTTAAGTACTGCTTGGCAGACCAGATATAAAAATATGACTACCTCACAGTTGAAATCCTATTTTGTAAGAACATTGGATGAACTGCAAGCTGATGGAATAAATGCTGTTATATTTCAGGCGCGGCCATATGCTGATGCTTTCTATAAATCAGACTTAGAGCCATGGAGCGCGTTTCTTACAGGAGTACAAGGTGTAGCTCCCGAAGGTGGTTTTGATCCATTGGCTTTCTTGGTCGAGGAATGTCATAAACGTAATATGGAATTGCATGCATGGCTTAATCCTTATCGTGTGTCGGCAAGCGAAAACGATATGTTTGCCAAGAGCCATATCTATTATAAATATCCTGAACGCTTTGTCAGATATGGAGGTAAAATCTATTTTGATCCGGGTATCCCCGAAAACCGTAAGTTTATATGTGATGTAGTTAAGGATATAGTAATGCGCTATAATGTAGATGCTATTCACATGGACGATTATTTTTATCCTTATCCGATTGCCGGAGAGGCTTTCCCTGATGCTAACAGTTTTAATACATATGCAAGAAAGCAGGGCTTTACACAAAATCAGATAGGTGATTGGCGGCGAAATAACGTGAACTTACTAATTAAAGAAATAAAACATACATTATTGACTTCTAAACCTTGGGTGAGATTTGGTATCAGTCCATTTGGTATCTATCGAAACAAAAAGAATACGCCTGATGGATCGGGAAGTAATACAAATGGATTACAGAATTATGACGATCTGTATGCAGATGTAAAACTATGGGTAAAAGAAGGTTGGATAGATTACAATATGCCGCAGATATATTGGGAGATAGGACATCAACTTGCAGATTATAAAACTCTGATAGATTGGTGGGCTAATAACAACTATAAAGAGCATCTTTATATTGGCCAGGACGTAAAGCGTACTATGGATGCCACAACACAGCCTTCAGGTGACAATCAACTGTCTGAGAAAATGATACTGTCGAGAAGTTATACAACTGTGCATGGTAACTGTTTTTGGCCTGCTTACGAACTTTTAGATGACTATAAAGGAGTTGCAACGCAATTAAGGAACAATTACCATAAGTATCCTGCATTGATCCCTGCGTACACCCATATGCATAAGAAGAAACCTAAGAAAGTGAGTGGATTGCAAGAATCATATACAAGTACAACACATACGCTTACATGGGAAAGTAATACGGATAAATATAATCCCGAGACAGCACAATACTTTGTAGTCTATCGTTTTGGTAAAGGAGAAGGTGAGAATTTAGATAATCCTCAGTATATCGTAGCTATTACAAGAGATAATAAGTTGGTTCTGCCATATGAAGGAGGTAATAAAGAATATAAGTATATTGTGACAGCCGTTGATGGCTTTCATAATGAATCGAAAGGAAAATCGAAGAAAATAAAACTGTAAGAGGAAATAAAGCAATAATGGCGAAAAGAGAATTTACAATGATAGCCAAAACAATGGCTGGGTTAGAAGATGTTCTGGCTGAAGAGTTAACAAGTCTGGGTGCTAATAATCTGGAAATAGGAACCCGTATGGTTTCCTTCGAAGGTGACCTTGCTTTACTCTATAAAGCGAATATTCACTGTCGTACAGCCTTACGTATACTTCGCCCTGTATATGAGTTTAAGGCAAAAAATACAGACGAAATATATAAGAAAGTAAAGGCTATGAATTGGTACGAACACTTGACGGAAGATAGTACCTTTGCTATTGATGCAATTACTTTTTCCGACTATTTTACCCATTCTAAGTTTGTGGCGTATCGGGTAAAAGATGCTATCGCCGATTATTTCATGCAGAAGGTTGCTAAACGTCCATCTGTTGATACTAGAAATCCTGATTTGCTTATCAATTTCCATATAGCTCACGATAAATGTACTTTATCATTCGATAGTTCCGGTGAGTCATTACATAAAAGAGGTTATCGGGTCGCCCAAACCGAAGCGCCATTAACCGAAGTGTTGGCAGCCGGTATGATTCTTAAAACAGGATGGAGAGGTGAATCTGATTTTGTTGATCCTATGTGTGGTTCAGGAACACTTCTTATCGAAGCTGCTATGATAGCGATGAACGTACCGCCAGGAATATACAGACAAAGTTTTGCTTTTGAGAAATGGAAGAATTTCAATGCAGATTTATTTGAAATGATATATAATGATGATAGTGGCGAACGCGAGTTCAAACATAAGATATATGGTTCGGATATATCTAAGGAAGCTATTGATATTGCCACTAAAAATATAAAAGGAGCAGGAGTGGAAAAGTGTGTTGAATTGAAAACAATGCCTATAGAAGATTATGCCGAAGCTCCGGCTCAACAGGGAATTCTTGTGACCAATCCACCGTATGGAGAGCGTATTCAACCCGAAGACTTATTTGGCTTATATGAAAAAATAGGGGAGAGGCTAAAACATGTATTTATGGGATATTCTGCTTGGATTCTGAGTTATAAGAAGGAATGTTTCGATAAGATAGGTTTGAAACCATCGAAAAAAATACAATTGGTAAACGGCTCGCTACAATGTGAGTTTCGGAAATATGATATATTCGCAGGAAAGAGAAATGAAGCAAAGAAGGATATAAGTTAAACATAATAAAACTTACGGTTATGAAAATACTCGTTAATTTATTACTTGGAAGTTTGTCGGTTATTGGTCTTTTTTCTTGTTCGGTTGAACGTCCTATTGTGAGTCAGATATCTGATAATAACCAGACATATAAGGTCGACTATTTGTTTGAACATGATGGCTGTAAGGTATATCGTTTTATGGATAGGGGTAAATATGTTTACTTTACGAATTGTACGGGCGATGTAACGGCTATTGCAAATGATTCGACAAAAGTGAGAACCCAGACTCTAAACAAAAGAAGTACTCCAAAATAGTAATCTAGCTAATTGATGAAATATCTATAGAAATATGATCCTCAATATCAATCATAGCATTGATAAGATATAATTTAAAGTAGTTGGATATATCGTCTTTTCGGATTTCGGTTTCTTTAATTGCTCCTGTTTCTAATAATTTACGACGTTTTGTTCCTGCTAAAAGGTAAGAGGATGGAGTGTATAATCCATATTCGTTTTGGAATACAACATTGCTAAACGATGTGTCAGTTATAAATCCATTCTTGACAATTAATATGTCGTCACAATCTTGTCTTTGATCTAATAGTGAATTGATTCTCTCCCTGTCTTTATATTTGAAAGAATAGTCTAGTGTGTTATCTGTGACTAGCTTGAGCCGTTTTATTTCTCTGAGGTTATATCGTTCATATTCTACACGGACGCTACAGTATGAATAAACGATACGACATTTAACTACGCCAATCCTTAGCTCCGGAGGAATATCACCTATCCAAAGTTCCACAAACATACTTGTATTGAAGAATGATATCATAGTATGGTTCATCCTATCCATATGATACGGCAGATTGAGGAATTTACCATCTATGACTTTTATTGTTTCTATGAAATAAGGCTCTTTCATATTATTGGGAGATATACTTTGCTAAATACTTCTTCATATTCACTCTTACAATCGCTATAGACGGTAATACCTCCACCGCTTCGGAAATAGTATCGGTTGTTAATTTGTTCTATATACCTGATCATTACAGCAGAGTCTAAAGTCTCACTGTCGTAATAGCCAAATATACCTGTGTAATAACCTCTAGGCTCTCCTTCAGCTTGCCTGATAATGTCTAATGTAGCCGATTTAGGAGCGCCGGATATTGATCCTGCAGGCAGCATTCCAAAAATGATATCACCAAGATTATCTTTAATTTTAGGTTGTAATTTACCAGTAATTTCAGAACTTACTTGTAATATGCTTTTTTGATTAGTTTTTATACGATCAATATACCTGAATCTGTCGACCTTTACATTATCAGATATAATACTCAAGTCGTTTCGAAGAAGGTCTACTATTGTATTATGTTCGGCAGTTTCTTTATAGTCATTTAGAATTATTTGTTCTGCATTGGGAATAGATGCATCTATTGTCCCTTTCATCGGGTTGGTTGAGATAATATCTCCTGATATTTTCACAAAACGTTCAGGCGAAAAGCAAACAAATTTTCCGGGAAGTAACAACTTATATGGAGCATTACTGTAACTGAAAATTTCAGCAAGAGATAAGTTTGTTGTAATAGGCGTTTTTACAGTTAGGTTTGTGAGGTACGAATAACCTCTTTTCAATCCATTGTGAACAATTTCAAATTTCTGCTTATATTTTTCGTAAACAATCGGATCGAATTTAAACTGAATATTATCAGGACGCTTATCTGTAAATCTGCTGTTTTGTTTGTCTAATACTTTAAATAAGATTTTGTTTTGGGATAAAGGATCATCGATGATAAAACCTTCTGTCATTTCAAAATTTACAGCAAAGAGAAAAGGCTTCTTCTCTTTTCCGCAAACGTTCATTTTTCCTTGTATTTCGACTATATTATTGAGAAACATTTTATGACTATCCTCTTTACATTGATTTGCAAGTAAAGATAGATTGTTTTCCCTAAAGTAAATACCCGATTATTTATTATTTCTGTTTTTGATAGCAAGAGCTGCTATTCCAAATAGACCGCAAAGAGTTGTCCATATTATCGATTGTATTGCAAATACTCCTGTTGCGAATGCAGTAGCGTTAAGCTCACTCACTCCATATAGCATCAGGCTTGCGATAACGGCAATCTGCCAAGGTCCCAATCCTCCATTCGAGGGGATTATCATGCTTAAGCTCGATAGCGCAAATGTGATAAGCCCAGCAGTGATACCTAAATTTTCAGTGAAATTGAAGGCATAGAATGTTATATAAAAATAGAGAAAATACGATCCCCATATCGCAATTGTAGATAAAAGTAAACGACCCTTGGTTTTCATATGCCAAATAGTCTTCATATCGTGTAGCATTCCCGATATAAAATTCTTAACCTTTACAACTATAATATTTTCTTTAAAAAATTTGAATACTATGTATGTTGTAATTATTGCAGCAACCAGAGCTATATATAGTATTGGAGACTTAAGTATCATCATGATGAGATCCAATGTCGACTTGTTTTGTTCCAGTTGCGATATAAAAAACTGCATATTTATGATAAATGCAGCAATACTTATAAAAACAACGGTAAACATATCGAATATCCGATCTAATATCATTGTACCGAAAAGTTTTGTGAACGGTATTTTCTCAACCTTAGCAGTCATACCACATTTCCATATTTCACCGGCACGCGGAATAGCCAGATTAACGGCGTAACCTCCATATATCGCAAAACTCAAATTGGATAATTTGGGCGAATATCCTAACGGTCTGATAAAAAGAGCCCAGCGATATGCTCTAATAGTGTTACCTAGTAATCCAAAAAGCAAAGAGAAAATAAGAATACCCCAGTTTGCTCCTTTCAACACAAGCCATAGTTCATGGATATCTATTTTATTTATCAGGTAATATACTATATATATACCTAAGACTAGTGGCAGTACAACTTTGATAAGTTTGTTTAAGAGAGAGCTTTTTTTTAGTGTCGTTACCTTGTTCGGATTTTCCATTCCGTGTTGTAAAATTGTATTTTTATATAAACCTGGAGGTAGAAGCTGTATTTTAGCAATAAAATACTACCTTTGCGGCAACAAAGATAATCATAAATATAGGTATGTCAGTAGTTAGACCCAAAAAATTCTTAGGTCAGCATTTTTTAAAAGATCTGGATATTGCACGTCGCATAGCTGATACATTAGACGACTTTGTCGGTGTACCGGTTATCGAAGTGGGGCCAGGAATGGGAGTACTTACTCAATATCTGATAGAGAAGAAGCGAGAGTTGACAGTTGTAGAACTCGATCGTGATTCTGTCCCATACCTTAATGAGCATTATCCTAGTCTGCAGGGTCATATTATAGAGGATGATTTCTTAAAATTAGATTTAACACAAATCTATAGTGATCAATTTTGTATAATTGGTAATTATCCGTATAATATTTCTTCGCAAATATTTTTCAAAGTTCTTGATTATAAAAACCATATACCATGTTGCTCAGGTATGCTTCAAAAAGAAGTTGCTGAGCGTATTGCCGCTAAACCCGGTGGTAAAACGTATGGTATTTTAAGTGTACTGCTACAGGCTTGGTACGATATTGAATATCTTTTCACGGTAAGTGAAAAGGTGTTCGACCCTCCTCCGAAAGTGAAATCGGCAGTGGTGAAGTTAGTAAGGAATAACCGGCAGCAGCTGAGTTGTGATGAAAAGCTTTTTAAAACAGTAATAAAAACCGGATTCAATCAACGACGGAAAACACTGCGAAATTCGATGAAGCCTTTGCTCGGAAAAGATTGTGAAGCTTATGCCAATCCGGTTTTTGATGAGCGACCCGAGAGGCTCTCGGTTGCAGATTTTGAAGAGTTGACTAATATTGTCGCTGCTCATCTGCCCGGGAGGGATTAGTGAAAGAAAATAGAATACGTACACTTAAAAAAAGCGCTCATGTCCGAAGTAAAATTATTTTACCATAAAGACAATGCTATCAGAATGAGCCGTAGCATTGAATTTTTGAAGACTACTCCTATCAAAAATTTCCTCTGGATCGACTTAAACAATGTAGATGAGGAGATTGAAAATGAACTGGAAGATTATCTTAAGATATATATTCAGGAAGAAGAGGAGATGGTCGAAATCGAGATGTCTTCCCGTTATATGGAGACAGCTGACTCTTTAGTGGTCAATGCTAACTTCTTACTAAGTAATTTTGAACGCGAACCCGTTTCTTTTATCCTTAAGAATAATATACTGATCACCGTTCGTGGAGAAGATTTGGCTTCTTTTCATGAAACAATAAAGAAAATATCAGCCAACCCACGTAACTATCCTACAGGATATCATGTGTTTGTTGCTATTCTGGAAACACGAGTAGAAATCGATGCCGATATGGTAGAAGATATGACTCAGGAAATTACAACACTCAGTAATAGTATTAGTATACAGGAAGCAGATGAGGAGTTATTGATGGAGATCAAGAACTTACAGGAAAAGACAATGATGCTTCGTGAGAATATCATTGATAAGCAGCGGGCAGTGTCGAGTATGTTGAGAAGTGAGTTGATGCCTAAAGAGTTGCATGGAAGAATAACAATCTTAATTAAGGATATTAATTCCCTTTTGGAACATATTCGCTTTAGCTTCGATCGCCTTGATTATCTACAGGATACTTTCCTCGGGTTTGTAAACATTGAACAGAATAAGATTATTAAAATGTTTACTGTTATTTCGGTTATATTCATGCCACCTACACTTATAGCAAGTATATATGGTATGAATTTTGATGTAATGCCCGAACTGAAATGGAAGTATGGATACGAATTTTCAATTGGTTTCATGATATTTGCAGTAGCGATTATTCTCTTTTATTTTAAAAAGAAAAAGTGGCTGTAAAATACAATAAACAGTATGGATAGAGCAACCGCCAGCAAAATAAATAACGATAAAGAGATTGTCGGGCTACGTATGCAAGCCGAAGAACTGATAAACAATCAGGAGCTGCTGGATAAAGAGCTATTCGAATCTGAGAGCCGGCGGATAAAACAAGAGTTGGAACAACGTTTTGTTATTTTGTATGAGAAATATAAATAGTGAAAGACCGTAAAATTGTTTCTGCAAAGACCTTTATCATCCAAACATATTTTGCCTATATTTAGCGGTTTTAGAATTTAAGTTTATGTAACGAATCTTAAACTTTAATATTGCAGTGATATTTTGTATTTTGCTGTATAGATTTTTTATACCTATCTTTGGCCTTTATATCTTTAATAACACTTTTTAAAACTAACACTTTTTTACAATGAAAAAAATTCTAGTACTACTTTTAGCTTTTCCTTTATTCTTTGCTTCATGTTCGGATGACGATAACAATGACGATAATGGTACGATTACCGCTATGACTCTAACCGGAGAAGCTGTTGCTCATAATATTATTGCTCTTAATTGGTCAAAAGTAGATGGGACTTATAGTTATCAGGTATTTTTTAAGGCAGAAGGAGAGACTAAGTGGCAAACATCCAATTTTAAGATGGCTGACGCTAATGATCCTGCTACGATAGAATGGGAAGGAACTTATTTCCAACCTGAAGTAAAATATACTATAATGGTAAAAGCATTCAGAGATTCAGGAGAATCTTCAGTTATTGGAGAATCTAATACTATCGAAATTACTACTCCAACTCACTTAACTCTTATTGGAGGCTGGAAACTGACAAGATATTCGGCTACAGTAAAAAGTAATAAATCTGCATATGATGCAAGGATAGCCGAATTTATAATTAGAGAATTTACTTTGTCAGGTAAAGAGACCGTGGATGTTGAATTACTTACATACTTCAATGCCGATCTGACTTTTAGCTCTTATGAAAATGATGAATTAGAGTCTGAAGGTAATTATAGCATAGCAGGCGATGTTTTAACCCTTACGGGTAACTTTGATGGAGATAAAAGCAGCGATGAGGTATATACATATAGCTTACAAAAAGATAATCTGATAATTTCACTTGATAAAAAAAGAGAATTAGAAGGGGATTATCAGCGAGCGCTAACAGAAATACTAGGCAGTGACTACGAAGGTTTTGTATTAGAAGCAGCTACACTCAATGTTAATTTTACCAGAGTAGAATAACAATATTTAATGATAAATTTTTAGAAACCGGATTCTTTAACAAAATAAAATAATTGCTAAAGAATCCGGTTTCTATATAAGTAAAATGGGTAGCAAACCCTTGATTCATTTATCTTGTAGCTCTGCGCTTCTTACTTTTCCGTTTATCTTTAAGCGTTTTTACTTGTTTAGTTTTACGGCCGGCAGATGGATTTTTCTTGATGATAAGGTCGTCAGAGAATGCCCTTTTTGCATCTTCTATTTCAGCTTTAGCTGCATTGCTCAGTATGGGATAATGTAAATCTATTTCCTGCAGTCTATCACATATTATTTGTCCTACTGCGTATCTCATAAACCATTTATTATCAGCTGGAATTACGTACCAAGGGGCATCTTCAGTGGATGTATATGTTAGCATATCAGAATACGCCTTCATATAATCGTCCCAATATTCACTTTCTTTTATGTCGGAAGCCGAAAATTTCCAATTTTTAGATTCATCGTCGAGCCTGTCTAAGAAGCGTTTTTTCTGTTCTTCTTTCGATACATTAAGAAAGAATTTGATAATAATAGTGCCGTTTTCAGTAAGATGTCTTTCCATGTTGTTTATTTGTCTATAACGTTTCTTCCAGAATTTGTCACTGATATCTTCTATTGTATTAATTTTAGGTAGCTTTCCGTTCAGTACAATAGAAGGATGAACCTTAGCCACAAGAACATCTTCGTAATGAGATCTGTTGAAAATACCTATTCGTCCACGTTCAGGAAGGCATCTGTAAATTCTCCACAGATAATCATGGTCTAATTCTTCTGCCGATGGCTGTTTGAAAGAATAGACCTGGCATCCTTGTGGATTAATCCCAGACATGACATGTTTTACTGTGCCATCCTTACCGGCTGCATCCATTGCCTGAAAAATGACTAATATGGAATATCGATCTTGAGCATATAGTTTGTCTTGTAAAACAGCAAGTTCTTGGATATTTTCTTCCAGTAGGTTGGTTGATTTCTCTTTTACAAGATTAGCTGTATAATTAGTCTCAAAATCGGATACTTTATGCTTTTCTCCTGGTTTTGCCAGTATTTTTTTAAGGATATCTTTTTGCATATTCTATATGAATTATTGAGAATGTGGATTTATAATGGTTGTCTATAGTATATGAAACACCAATTCATTCCATAAGGTTTAGAATATTATAAAGAATAACTATCCTTAAAAGCTATAAGAGGTAAGCTAAGCTAAGCTTATTTTATAATTTCAAATATATCTTCTTTATCTTTTCTAACTTTAGCTTGATTATTCATCCAGTCTTTTTCCGGGTCTCTATATCCAAGCGGAAGGAGAACCGAAGTAGATAATCCTTGAGCCGGAAGATTTAGAATCCTATTTAATGTGTCTTTGTTAAAGCCTTCGATAGGAACGGAATCGACTTTCTCATTGGCCGCGGCCACACAGGCTATTCCCAGTGCAATATAAACCTGATGAGTTAACCATGCCTCCATATTATTTTGGTTTCTTTCTAGAAACGACTCTATTTTCTTCCTATAATTATCGCACCATTCATCATCCGGATTGCGTTTTAGCTTTATTAGTCTAAAGTAGTCGTCAAGATATTTTTCGGTTATCTGTGTATAAGAAGTAAAAACCAGTAGATGCGAACACCCTTTTATTGGCTGTTGAAGACATGCTTCATTAAAAATTTGTTCTTTAAGTTGTTCGTTTTCTATCACTAAGATTTTATAAGCCTGCATACCCAATGAGGATGGTGCTAGGCTCACTGCTTTAAGGATTCTTTCAACTATGTTTTGTGGTACTTTTCTGCCATTCATTCCTTTACAGGCATGTCTCCATTCCAGATCTTCAATTAAATTCATGTCTTTCGGGTTTAATCGTACTGTCTTTATTCTTCTTTAAACCAACCTGAATACATCAGATAGTTTTTTGCTATTTTCTGATTTATTTCTTTAGCTTGTTCCGAATCTACTTTCTTCACAAATTTAGCAGGTACTCCAGCATAGATGCTCCCTGGTTCTACCTGTGTACCACTTAATACAACAGATCCGGCCGCAATAATTGCTCCTTCACCTATAACCGCATGATCGAGAACAATAGCTCCCATACCGATCAATGCTCCATTTTCAATTTTGGCTCCATGTATTACAACATTGTGCCCAACAGATACATCGTCTCCGATTTCGACTACAGATTTTTGATATAGTGTGTGTAATACGCTGCCATCTTGTATGTTGACTCTGTTTCCTATGCGTATGGAATTGACATCGCCACGTAGAACAGCATTGAACCAAATACTACAGTCCTTTCCTATAATTACATCACCTATTATAGTTGCATTCTCAGCTAAATATGTATTTTCTCCAATTTCGGGTGTAAAACCCCTCACTTCTTTTATTAAAGCCATTTTATTTATTTAGATAATAATCAAATAATTTTTCCAGATTCTGTTCATCAATAGACTTTGCTATGATTGTTTTGTTTTCATTTAAAACATAGACCGACGGCACTCCCGATGTATTGTAATACATCCAGTATTCTGACTTGTAGTCGGGGTCAGCACAATTGAACCAGTCTGAAATTTTATGCTGATTAACAAAGTCTATCCATGCTTGTTGGTTCGATGATATATTTATTGCTACTACTTCAACGCCTTTATCTTTATATTTAGCATATAATTCATTATGTAATGATGGTACTGAAGTTTTACAATGTCCACATCCCGGGTCATAAAAATAAAGGATCAAATACTTTGACGGTATTTCGTTTGTGTTAACTGTTTGACCACTCATAGTTTTGAGAGTCAAATTATGAGCTCGCATTCCTATTCTATTATTTTTGATTGGCTCATACATTTTTTTCAAATCCACAAGTTGAGTACTGTCTATCCAAGGTATATTTTTGTTTAAAATATAATCTTCATAAAGTCTAGCCCATATGTTTTCATCCCCCATACGGTTGCTTTTGATGGCATTATTGGTTAGCCGAGACAACATGCGCTCGAAACATTTTTGATTACCCATCGTTTTTGCAACCAGCCTGCTTGCCGCAGCTGCCAACGAATCAGGATACTGTTCCACCCAATTCTGCATGTATGTATCAATGTAGCTTGTTAGATAGTTTGTATTCCAAAAACGAGGGTCCTCTAAATTTACATTATCGAAGAAATGATTTACTCCGTATTTTTTATTTAGAGTAAATTCATTTTCACTTTTGGGCTGAGCAAAAGGATATTTTATAGGTTCGGTTCCTTTTAAGAAACACCCAAACCAGTTGTTTTTGTTCTCTATTACTAAGGTGTTTGTATAAGCTTGAGATTTATCTTCTATTTTTTTTAGTTGGCCCTCTATTTTATTGCGTTTTTGTGCTGAAATAGATGGGCTTTCGAGTTGTTCCTCAAGCTTATATTTTTCGTCGTTCCATTTTTGTGTTTTGTCTAAATACTCCCATAGCAGTTTTGTATCAGAGCTACCTGATACTGTACTGTTTGAAAAGTTATTATCATCCAGGGAAATTTCGATATTGTTTTGTCCCTCATCAATTAGAAGATCTATTTGGAAATCAGGTTTTATGTATAGGAAATATTGACCGGGTATAATTTTTTCCGAAATGTCGAATATGGCTATTCCTTTATTAGATAGTTGTGCTGAATCTTTCGCATAAGTCGAACCATTCCAATATTGACCCAAGTAGATTGTCTTTTCTTTTTGGGTTGGAATGTTTACTTCTATACGAAATTTGGTTTCTCTATTTTGTATGTTATATTGAGCCTCTGTTTTCAAAAAAACGAGAAGGCTCAATATAAATAGGATCTTATATTTCATTTGTTTTAGTTTTTAACCATTGCTTTTCTTCAGCTGTTAATAGAGGGGAAAGGCGGTCATATACAAGCTTGTGATATTCGTTGAACCAAACAATTTCTTCCGGCGCCAACATTTCTTTAATTATAGGAATTGTATCTATAGGGCATAAAGTAATTGTTTTGAAAGAATAAAAATCTCCAAATTCTGTAGTTGTTTCGTGCCGCGTAAGAATTAAATTTTCTGTACGAATACCGTATTTACCGGCTCTATAAAGTCCGGGCTCATTCGATGTAATCATACCAGGTTGTAATGTAACCGGATTTTCGTTCATGCGAATGCTTTGCGGACCTTCATGTACATTAAGAAAATGTCCGATACCATGTCCGGTTCCATGCA
Organism: Dysgonomonas sp. Marseille-P4677; assembly: GCF_016652235.1. Taxonomy (GTDB): domain Bacteria; phylum Bacteroidota; class Bacteroidia; order Bacteroidales; family Dysgonomonadaceae; genus Dysgonomonas. The sequence goes on along the minus strand of NZ_JAEPKU010000011.1, from coordinate 22,750 downwards.
GATAGTTCAGTCCATTATCCCAAAGTGACCGTCTGGCTAGGATATCCAGTTGACTGCCTCTGGTTCCTTGTGGAAATATAGCAGTAGATAAAGCAATATGCCCTTTCAGAACCATGGTATAATCTTTTTTCATTTGGTCGTTAAGCGGCCCTACGGCCACTGTACGGGTAATATCAGTTGTGCCATCGAAATATTGTGCACCTGAATCTACAAGCAAGAGACCTTCTGGTTTTATGGTTAATGAACTTTCTTGTGATACATTGTAATGTACTATAGCTCCATTCGGCCCATAGCCCGATATTGTATCAAAACTTTCACCAACATAGTTTTTTTGCTGACTTCTATATTCAACTAGCTTTTTAGGAATCATAATCTCTGTGACGTTTCCTTCGTGTACAGCTTTTTCGAGCCATATGAAGAAACGTACTAAGGCTACTCCATCCCTCTCCATTGCATTGTTGAATCCTTGTATTTCTGTCTCGTTTTTGATGCTTTTCATCATGTCGGCAGGTGATAGCGTATCTACTATTCTAATGCCATCAGGAATAGTATTATATAACTTGAATGTTACTTTATTGCTATCTAAGCAAACCGAAGTTTTTATGTTGGCTATATAATCGAATACTTTTGAGTATTCAGCTATAGTTATACCTTCCGATTTTAAATACTCACTAGTTTCGCTGGTAAGCTTTTTCGGATCGATAAATAAAACTGTTTCTTTTTTTGATATATATGCGTAGCTAACAGTTACAGGATTACATTTTACATCATTACCTCTAATGTTAAATATCCAGGCAATAGTATCCAAAGAAGCTACAAGAAGTGATTCAGCTCCTTCTTTTTCAATGTTTTCACAGATACGTGCTATCTTTTTACGAGCCGATTCTCCTGTATATTTCTCAGGTAAGACAAAGAATGGATTCTTAGGTATTTCAGGTCTGTCGTGCCATATAGAAGTGAAAGGATCATAGTCACTAATCAGATGCAGTCCTTTCATATTTAATTTATGGGTAAGACTGAATGCTTCTTTAGCGGCATATACACTGCCATCTATTCCCACATTCTCTCCTTTCCCTAATTCTGCTGTTAACCATTCTACAATCGAGGGAGTAGAGGGTAGGCCATCTTTGAATAGTTCTATTTCGGTACCTCTGAGTTGTTCTGCTCCCTGTAAAAAATAACGTGAATCAGTCCATAATCCAGCTTTTTCACGCGTTACAACTATTGTTCCTGCCGAACCGGTGAATCCGCTTATCCATTCTCTCGAAGCCCAATGTAATGCCGGATATTCACTCAAATGAGAGTCAGTACTTGGAATGATAAAAGCATGTAATTCCTTTTCTTCCATAAATCCCCGTAAAGCGCGGAGTCTTTTATTTATAGTGTTACTCATTGTGATGGTATTTAGATGTTTATTTTTCTGTGAACATAATGCAGGATCCTTCAAAATTGGCTCCCGGTTCTATTTCTATAATTCCGGTTTTTACTTCACCTGAAAAAAAAGCCGACGCTCTTAATATAAGGGTCTCACGACAAGTGAGATTACCTTTGACCCTACCTAGTATTTCGATATTGACCGACTCTATATTTCCAATAACAGAGCCTTCGGTCCCAATAATAATTTTACCTTTACAAATGATGTTTCCCTCTATTGTACTGTCGATACGGAGATCTTTTTCTGCTGTGACGTCACCTATGATATGTGTACCGGAGGATAGTATATTATGTGTGTTAGCAGCTATAGCAATTACTTCTTTTATTTTAGCCATATAAATTTGTTGTTTAGACGACAAACTTAATTAAAAAACATCAAACCCTTAATGTTCTTTATTGAAAATAGTCAAGCTTTAATAGTTTATAACAAGTATTCTATTCAGATATATTATATTAATAACTTCTTCTTAAAATATTTATCTTTACATGCTAAATAGTAAAAAATACAAAGTGTGAAAAGTTATATATTATTAGAAAATCTGATATTTTATGCTCATCATGGAGTGTTTCATCAGGAAACTACAGTTGGCAATGTCTATGTGCTGAATATAAAAATAGAATTAGATTTGGAGCCGGCTTCTAAATCTGATAATTTAAATGATACAATCAGTTATGCAGATGTATATGAGTCTGTAAAACAAGAAATGATGATACCATCTCGCTTATTAGAACATGTGGCTGGTCGCATTATTCGTAGATTGAAAAAGGAATATACGCAAATAGAAACTTTGGAAGTAAAACTATCGAAGCGGAATCCTCCTATGGGGGGACAACTGGATTATGCGAGTGTAATTCTAATAGATTAAAATGATGAAAGTAAAGAAGATAACAGAGCTGGAACGGATTACAGTTGAAGAATTTAGGGTAATGGAAAAAACTCCGTTGGTCATTGTTTTGGACAATATAAGAAGTCTGAATAATATAGGATCTGTTTTTCGTACATCAGATGCTTTTTTAATAGAGTCATTATATTTATGTGGGATAACCGCTTGCCCACCAAATGCAGAAATACATAAAACAGCATTAGGTGCGGAAGATTCTGTAGACTGGCGCTACTTTGAGTACACAAATGAGGCTGTAGAAGAATTGGAGAAGCAGGGTTTTGTTATATGCGCTGTTGAGCAAGCAAAAGGGAGTATAATGTTAGATCATTTAGTAATAGACAAAACAAAAAAGTATGCAATTATTTTAGGTAATGAGGTTAAGGGAGTTCAACAAGATATAGTCGATAAATGTCATTGTTGTATCGAAATACCCCAATATGGAACAAAGCACTCATTGAATGTTTCTGTAGCTACAGGTATAGTTGTCTGGGAAATTTTTAAACAGATGAACTGAACTTAATGATATTTTTGTTAGTTTTGTAGAGAATCACTATTAGCTATTGGCAGACTATGATAACAGAATCAGATAAATTGGCTCTTGAGCAGAAGGGTATTTCTTTGGAGGACTTTCAAAAACAGTTGGATAATTTTAAAAATGGGTTTCCTTTCTTAGAATTGTTTGCTCCTGCATCAGTTGAAAAAGGTATAATGGTTGTTTCGAATGAAGAAGAGCAGAAATACCTTAATAGCTGGGATAATTATCTCGCTTCCGGTAAAAAAATATTGAAGTTTGTTCCGGCATCAGGAGCGGCAAGTCGAATGTTTAAAGATTTGTTTGAATTCTTGGAAGGAGATAATAATCTTCCTGCTTCTGCTTTTGTGAAAACCTTTTTCGACGGACTTTCGAAGTTTGCTTTCTATGATGATTTAAATGCTACATGTCTGAAAAATGAAGGCAAAAGTATTAATGATTTATTGGCAAATGATGGATATAAGCTGGTTGTGAAGAATCTACTGACACAAGAAGGCCTGAATTATGGAAGTCTTCCTAAAGGATTGCTTAAATTTCATAAATATGCTGATTCGTCGCGTACACCTGTCGAAGAGCATCTCAAGGAAGGTTATCTGTATGCTAAAAATTCGAAAGGGGAGATTGATATTCACTTTACAGTATCTCCGGAGCATAGGGGATTGTTTGAGGAGTTGATAAAAAGTCAAAAAGCTCAAATAGAAAAAGAATTGGATGTTACTTATCATGTGAGCTTTAGTGAACAAAAGGCTAGTACAGACACAGTTGCTGTTGATGCAAATAATGAGCCGTTCAGGGAAAATGGTAAAATCATTTTCAGGCCGGGAGGACATGGAGCTTTGATTGAAAATTTAAATGATTTAGATGCTGATGTTGTTTTTGTTAAAAACATAGACAATACAGTTCCGGATAAGTATAAAGAAACTGAAACTAAATATAAGAAAATATTAGCTGGCGTATTAGTTGAAAAACAGCAAAAAATATTTGAGTATTTGAGATTGATAGATAGTGGAAAGTATACACATGACGAATTGATGGAGATACTCTACTTCTTGCAAAATACATTGAATATAAAGAATCCGGATACTAAATTTTTAGAAGATGCAGAATTGGTTCTTTATTTGAAGCGTAAATTAGATAGGCCATGTCGTGTTTGCGGAATGGTTAGAAATATAGGCGAGCCAGGAGGAGGCCCTTTTTTAGCAATGAACTTTGATGAAACAATATCTCCTCAAATACTAGAAAGTTCGCAAATAGATATGTCTGATAGTGCCAAAAAGGAGATGTTCAATAACGGAACTCATTTCAATCCGGTGGATATTGTTTGTGGTTTAAAAGATTATAGAGGAGGAGATTTTAATCTGAAAAACTATGTGGATGCCAATACCGGTTTTATTTCTATAAAATCTAAAAATGGTAAAGAGCTGAAAGCTCTCGAGCTGCCTGGGTTATGGAATGGAGCGATGTCTGACTGGAATACAATTTTTGTGGAGATCCCAATCGAAACATTTAACCCTGTTAAGACTGTAAATGACCTGCTTCGAGACTGCCATCTGTAAGGCTTAATGGCGAATAAAAACTTAACACATTCTCGAATTATTTTTGGTCATTTGATGTTTGTAAGAAAAAATAATTAGGATTATTCTTTTTCTCAGTAAAAAGAATTATCTTTGTCTTTAATTTGATTTTACATAAAACTTTATAAGTTGTCTTTATATGTGTTCTTTTAAGATAACGTCTTAATTTTGACTGACTTTAATAAAACTACAATAATGAAACTTCGATTAGGATTAGTCGTATTACTCTTCTTTCCTCTGCTTGCTATTGCGCAGAGTACCCCTAAGGATATTATATTTTATTCCAAAGGAAAAATGTATGTGAAGTACAAAGATGCAACCCAAGCAGGAGAACCACAATCCACCACATTGTATATAGATGGGTCTGCTAAATTTGTTACTGGAGCTTCTATTAAACAAAAAGGACGTACAGAACTCACGGGAGACTTCGTTAATGGTAAGGATCCTAAAGATTATGCAAACGATGTGCCGCAGCTTTTTGTGAAAGATGCTGTTGGTGCAAATGAAGGTGTTATAGCATTTGTAGGCAAGCCCTATGAGGATGCTTCGAATGTCAAGTGGGCTACTCTTCAGCGAATTTATGGCGTTTTAGATGATGACCCTTCCGGAAATGGGCGGCTTTACCAAAAGAAAATGAACTGGATAGACTTCCCTACAATTAGTGTTGAGAAAGGAGATTGGACTCTAGTAGAGGCTGATGCTACATCTAAAGGTAAAAATGATTGGCGGAATGTTGGACTTGTTGTTGTTGATACTTCTGCGGCTATAGCTGTTGATTATATTAAGGCAGATAACAAAAATCGTTTTGCAGTGAATGCTTCTTATGAAGCAAATGTACCTCGGATAAATAGTGGCTTTGCTGCAATTAAAGATGTTCACCCATCGATGAAGTTGGCCGCAGATGGCGGTTCTGCAACGGATCTTACCGCTTTGGCTCGATATAGTCAGGTGAATTTGAATCTGTATAAATATGAAAAGGGAGTTGTCGATGATGGTGCTTTTGAGTCAGATGATTTGACGGATCCTAACTCTAAAGTCACTGATGAAGCTACTTTTGGAAAAACTTTACGTACAGAGGGTAGTGCAAATATAGCTGGTGAATCAGGCTGGAATTATTTAACTGGATTTTCGCCTCCTTTCGAACAATTAGGTGCTGACTATATGTTTTATAATACATTAACTAAGCCTAATGGCGGTAGTATTACTTCTTACGAAGGACCTATAGTTGATCCGTTTTTTAGAATGAAGGCCGGGCGAGGATACTTTATAAGTATGGAAGTTTCTCATGCTGATCATGGTTTTGGGCCTGGAGGTATTAATGGACGATGGGATTTTGAAAATGATATTGATGGCGTAGCCCCTAATGGACCGAAAGGAATACATAATACTAAGCGTGCCAGAGGAGGTTATGTATTTAACCGTGGAATATATCAGGATTATCTTTCTGCCGACGGTGGACAGATGGAGAATTTTAGCCGTTTTTTATATGATAACTCAGAAAATTGGTTTAATCCTGCTACATATTTACCTTATAAAAATTCTACTACAGAGAATATATATGTACATGGCTATAATAAATGGCCATTGATCGGTCTCAAAGAGAAAGAGGGTAATACTTCTTTTGTAGATAGAGATGGTAAGGACAGATCTAGATATGAATTGATGGAGGCTGAAAAATTCAATACAGGTGATGTCGAAGTTGATCTGGATCTAGGATTGAATTTTTTAGGAAATCCTTTTATGTTCCCTATAAGCCTAAATCCGTTACTTGGTTTTACTGTAAATCCAATATCTGGGGATCCGTTAAATCCAACTTCAAGTGACTATGGCTCAGTACCTGCTACTGAAATTATAGCTCAGGAAGGATTTGAAGTGCCGGAGCTGACTCCAGCTTCAGCAGCTACTCCAATAAAAGCCTCTTCCTTATATATGGATGCTGATCCGGATGTAGTTTTGAGAGCGAAATATTGGGTGATAAATCAGGCTTTGGTGAAATACGATGTGCAAGAGAATATATTTAGATATAGAACATCATATGATTATGTAAGTCGTGATGGAAGTTCTACTACTGCACTTATTGAAACAGGTACTACTCAAGGGGGGGCTGCTAATCCAGGAATAGGCATTCCTGATCCTTTAGGTTATCTTATATCGCCTATGCAGATGTTTTGCGTACAGGCTAGCAAGCCAGTTAAAATAAGTCTGAAGCCTGATGCTTTACGCCGCTTTGGAGTGACACGATTCCCTAAAAGTGCGAGTACTAGCAAGGCAAGTAATACTGTTTTGAAAGATTGGTTTATAGTAGAGGCTTCTCCTGTTAATAGCCGAATAGGAGATCGTACTACTATAGTATTTAGAGATGAAGCCAAAGCTCATGCGAACGATGGATATGATACAAGAAAAGGTATCAGCGAAAAATTTGACTCGTATGATGATGTATATGGTGGCAAAGAAACAAAAAACAGACAAGAAGAAAGCAAAGCTATTGTATATACAAAATCTAAGGATGGAGTAAGTTTGTTAGGTAATGGGATACCTCAAAATACTAAAGAGGTTGCATTGTTTTATGCGGCTCCCGCTACTACTACCGAAATGACACTTCGTTTTTATGGATTGGAGAATTTGGAGTCTGTTCCAGGTGTTTGGTTAGTAGATAGATATTTAGATAATAAAACTATTGAATTGACTCCGGAGACAGAATATACATTTACATCTGAAGCTTCTAACGAAAAGAATGATGAGATTGATAATCGTTTTATTCTCCGTTTTTATGATGCAACTGGAGGTAAAATAGAAAATGAAGACTCTGTTATATCTTGTTATTACAATAATGCAGCTTTACATATATTAGGATTGAATGAAGGTGATAATAATAGTGATCTTACAATATATGATTTGCAAGGCCGCCTTATGGCAAAAACAAAGGTGCAGGTAGTCGATCAAAGAATGGATTATCCTAAGGCATTAAGCTTGGGTACATATGTAGTAAAAATTGCAGGTAAAAGAAACTACACAACTAAATTTGTAAACTTACAAAACTAAATATAGGTATTCCACTGACGCAAGAAAAAACGAGATAGATGAAAACAAAACTACAAATACTAGTGTTTTTGATGTTATCCTTTTGTTTGACTGTTCCTCTAGAATCGATTCATTCGGTAGAGGAGGCTCCCGTTATAACAACAACAAAGGAATTACCATCAAGTTCTTATTTAAAAAGAGAGAAACGGTCAATAGTTAGCGAAACAGAAACTTCTGCTTTAGCTGCTCCTGCCAGAGGCTTATTGTCCAGAGCGGGGAGTAAAGAATGGACAGACCCTTTCTTACCGGGTGATGGAGAATGGTCTAATCCGGGTAACGTTGGAGCTCCAATCGGAGATATTTCCCTTCCGATAATCCTGTCAATATTATTTTTATATATGATATACAGAGGGGTTTCTACATCCAGAAGAAGAAATAATTTCTAAATATAGAAGAAATAAGATATATGGGCATCCATCGTTTGATGGGTGCCTTACTTAATTATGGCATCGTTTAATTCTGTTATATAGAAATTGCGGATCAGTAGAGTTAATGTATTGAACGATAAGAGGATTTCTCTTAAACTATGCAGTTTTAATATGAAAAGTAAGATTATGTAAGAAGTTGTTCTGAGAAAGGCTCTTACATAATCTTACTTTTCTAAATCTTTTAGCAATCTAATAAGTAAAGTTTTGTTTTGTATACCAGGAATAGTTACTTTTTATTTTCAATCCACTTTACTATTTTATCGCAGAAAGGATCTTCTCTTGGAGGAACAAAATCTACTAGATGTCCATTTTCATCAATTAAAAATTTTTGAAAATTCCATTCTACTTCTGCATCAAATTTTCCATTTTTAGATTTTTCGGTAAGCCATTTATAAATGGGTGCCTTGTGTTCTCCTTTCACATCAATTTTACTCATCATAGGAAAAGAGACGTTGTAATTTAATGTACAGAACGTTTTTATTTCTTCGTTTGTTCCCGGTTCTTGTCCCATGAAGTTGTTGGCTGGAAATCCTACTATTACAAAATTCTGATCCTTATACTTTTCGTATAGCTCTTGTAGTTTAGCATATTGAGGTGTTAGTCCACATTTCGATGCTACATTCACAATAAGTACCTTCTTTCCTTTTAATGAAGAGAAATTAAATTCTTTTTCATTAATATCCATCACTTTAAAGTCATATAAAGACTTTTCTTCCTGAACCATAGATATAGTTATTAAACTAAATAAAAGGGTAAGAGTAATCTCTTTCATATTCTGAATAATTAATATCAACATTCTATATAACAATTCCTTTTTTAAAAAGTTTAGAATCTTTAGTCTTTGAATATTTATTGCTTCCTAATAAGTTTCATAAAGTATCGAAAAATATTTCAAAAAACTTACGAATATATTTTGAAATATTTCGATTATTGCTTTTTTTTGTATAATGATGTAATTAAAATAAATTAGACAGACATGACGTTACCTTATTCTACAAAACTATTTGATGTTATTATTATTGGAGGGGGAGCTACAGGTGCAGGAATAGCCCGTGATTGTGCCCGTAGAGGATTACATTCGGTATTGCTAGAACGTTTTGATATTGCGACAGGAGCTACTGGTCGTAATCATGGATTATTGCATAGTGGGGCTCGTTATGCCGTAACTGATAGGGAATCAGCAGAAGAGTGTATCAAAGAGAATATGATACTAAAAAGGATTGCAAGCCATTGTGTTGAGGAGACGGAGGGATTGTTTCTTACTCTACCTGAGGATGATATTAATTATCAATCGAAGTTTGTTGAAGCTTGTACTTTAGCGGGTATCGATGCTCAGATTATAGATACTGCCGAGGCTCTACTTATGGAGCCATCAGCTAATCGGAGTGTTATAGGTGCGGTAAAAGTTCCTGATGGGTCTGTAGACCCATTTCGTTTAACAGCATCCAATATGATAGATGCCAGAAATCATGGAGCTGTAATTTATACTTATCATGAAGTTATAGGTTTGTTTAGAGAACAAAATAGGGTTGTAGGGGTAAAGGTATTTAATCATAAAACGAAAGAAATAAAAGAAATATATGCTTCGGTAATTGTTAATGCAGGGGGCATATGGGGGCAGTATATTTCAGGTTTTGCAGATATAAAAGTCAATATGTTACCAGCTAAGGGCGCTCTATTGATCTTTGGGCATCGTGTAAATAATATGGTGTTGAATAGATGCAGGAAGCCAGCAGATGCAGATATTCTTGTTCCCGGAGATACAATATCATTGATAGGAACTACTTCAAGTAATATACCATACGATCAGATTGATAATATGATTGTTACTCCCGAAGAAGTTGATATTCTGATTCGTGAAGGAGAGAAGCTTGCTCCCATATTGGCAAAAACACGTATTCTTAGGGGTTATGCCGGTGTAAGGCCGCTTGTGGCATCGGATAATGATCCTACAGGGCGTAGTGTGAGCCGTGGTATTGTATTGCTCGATCATGCAAAACGAGATGGCTTGGAGGGTTATATAACTATTACAGGTGGAAAATTAATGACTTATAGGCTTATGGCCGAACAAGCTACAGACCTGATCTGTCAGAAACTTGGTGTATCAAATAAGTGCACTACAGCGGATGAAAATCTGCCCGGATCACGTGAGAATATTGAAGAAATAAGCAAGAAAATTGTTTCATTGCCTGTAGTTCAGCGAAAATCGGCAATATATCGTCATGGAGATATGGCTGAAACTTTTTCGGATAATACCGAACTAGATAATAGTCTTGTTTGCGAATGCGAAGAAGTTTCTGTAGGAGAAGTTAAGTTTGCATTAGAAGAATTAAATGTAACCAATCTGGTCGACTTAAGGCGTCGGACTCGTGTAGGAATGGGGACGTGTCAGGGCGAATTATGCGCTTGCCGTGCTACAGGGCTTATGAGCGATGTAGATATGAGGTGCACGAAAGGAGCGAAAGAGGACCTCGCGGTTTTTTTGAATGAAAGGTGGAAAGGTATCTATCCTATTGCATGGGGCGATACGTTGCGGGAAAGTGAATATACTGCTTGGGTGTATGAAAGTGTATGTGGTTTGACAATGTCTCATAAACAAGAATAATAAGATGAAATTTGATACAGTTATTATAGGTGGAGGGTTATCGGGATTGATTTGTGGTATCCGTTTAGTACAGGAAGGACAGCGCTGTGCTATTGTATCTTCGGGGCAAAGTGCCCTGCATTTTTCTTCGGGTTCATTCGATTTAATGAATAGATTACCGAACGGAGATGTCGTTACAAACCCTTTGTCTTCTGTCAAAAGTTTGATGGCTATGTATCCCGATCATCCTTATTCTAAATTAGGTGTAGAGGTTTTCACCGAGTTAGCATACGAAGCAGAATCCTTTTTGGGGGGTATTGGTCTTTCTATGAAGGGGAGTGCAAATAAAAACCATTATCGGATAACCCCTTTAGGTACGCTGAAGCCAACATGGTTATCTACTCTTAATTTAGCTGTAAGTGACTCGGAATCATCTTTGCCTTGGAAAAAAGTTTCTATTTTTAATATTTCTGGTTTTTTAGATTTTTATCCTCGGTTTTTGGCGGATGAGTTTGCTCAGTTAGGAGTGAAAAGTGAGACCTTTCTTTTTAGTTTGCCTGATCTGGATCATTTACGTCGTAATCCAAGTGAATTACGAGCTACAAATATTACGCGGATATTAGATAAAGATACCAATGTAAAGGAATTAGTAAATATATTCAAAAAAGCCAGCTCAGATAGTGATGCTATTATATTTCCGGCTTGTTTGGGATTGAAGGATTCTAATGTGCTGGAGGATTTACAAAGGTTGGTTGAAAAGCCTATTTATATGGTTCCTACGCTTCCGCCATCTGTCATCGGAATACATGCACAACAGTATATGCACGATTATTTTATTCATTTGGGTGGAGTGTATATGTTGGGTGATACGATAAAAAAGTGCGAAATAGAAGGGGATAAAGTAAAGAAGATTTATTCGTACAATCATGGCGATATACCTTTTATGGCCAAGAATGTGGTATTGGCTACAGGTAGCTATTTCAGTCAGGGGCTTATCGCATCCAGGGAAAAGATATACGAGCCTATATTTGATTTGGATGTGAATTATATGAAAGACAGACCTGATTGGTATGATAGGAATATATTTGAATCTCAAAATTATCAATCGTTTGGAGTGAAAACGACAGCTACATTCAATGCATTGAAACAAGGGATGCCTTTAGAAAACTTGTATGTTTCCGGTGCTATTCTCGATGGGTTTAACCCAATAAAAGAGGGTAGTGGGGCAGGGGTGTCGATACTCAGTGCTTTATATATTGCAAATAGGATAATAAAGAAAGAAGGAGGTATTTAATGAATCTTCAGAAACACAATATAAGTGATAATAATTTCGAACAGTGTATAAAATGTACTGTCTGTACAGTTTATTGTCCGGTTGCAGCAGTCAATCCTGACTACCCAGGCCCTAAACAAGCTGGTCCTGATGGGGAAAGATTACGACTTAAAAAGTCGAATTTTTATGATGAAGCCCTTAAGTATTGTATCAATTGTAAGCGATGTGAGGTTGCTTGTCCTTCTAATGTGAAGATTGGTGATATTATACAATCAGCTCGTATAAAGTATAGTAAAAAGAAGCCAAAGCTTAGAGATTACATTTTAGCCAATACAGATATAGTAGGGTCATTAGCTACACCTTTTGCTCCCATAGTGAATACAGCTCTTGCTTTAAAACCAATGAAGTCTATTCTTGATCTGGCTTTGCAGATAGATCATCATCGAACTTTCCCAAAATATTCGTTCGGAACGTTTGAAAATTGGTATAAGAAACAAGCTACAAAACAGAAGGCCTATGAACGTCAGGTTAGTTATTTCCACGGGTGTTATGCTAATTATAATAATCCGCAGTTGGGAAAAGATCTCGTAAAGGTGTTTAATGCACTTGGGATAGGTGTCCGGCTTTTACGTAAAGAAAAATGCTGTGGAGTAGCCCTCATATCGAATGGTTTTATTGATCAAGCAAAGCGTCAGGCAAAGGTAAATATGAAATCGATAAGAGAATCGGTGCTCGAAAATAATATTCCAGTTGTCGCTACTTCATCCACTTGCACATTTACAATACGGGATGAGTACCCTCATTTGCTGGATATTGATACCTCTGATGTGAGAGATCAGGTAGAGTTGGCAACTCGTTATATTTATAGATTATTGAGTACTGAAGATTTAAAACTTAAATTGAATAATGTGACGCTTAAGGTGGCTTATCATACCCCATGTCATATGGAAAAATTAGGATGGTCATATTATTCGATAGAGCTATTGAAGTTAATCCCAAATATAGAATTGAAAGTTTTAGACTCGCAGTGTTGTGGAATAGCGGGTACGTATGGTTTTAAAAAGGAGAATTACAAAACTTCTCAAGACATAGGCGCTTCTTTGTTTGAACAGATAGAAAGCGAAGATTATGACTATGTTGTAACCGATTGCGAAACCTGTAAGTGGCAGATAGAAATGTCTACAACAAAACGTTGCGAGCATCCTATCTCTATTTTAGCAAAGGCTTTAATGTAATACCTGCTTTCGAATAATGTTTCGAAGTTCCTGGCCTGTTGTTTCTATCGAAATATAATAGAATGTAAATAAGTGATAGTTTGATTGTCTTGTAATTATTGTAGTTCTTATTTATACTGTTTATATACAGTTGTTTAGTTTGGCATTCCAGGTTTGGTATTTAAATGAGTTGTTAAAGTTGTGAATTTTCGATTCAAAAGTTTGTAAAAATATGTTATTATAGTTATATTTGATTAGATGCAAGAATAGAGCAGTTCATCGAATGAATATATGTTTCAAAATAAGTTATGTATATGTTTTGCTTTTATTCAAAAATAGAGTAAAAGGTCTATGACCTTCAAATTCTTTAAAGAAATTCAATTTTATGGCAAAGATTTACAATATTGGAAGCGCTCCCGAAACAAAGATCAGCGAATGTCGTCCATTTGATGTTCAGAGTATAGAAATAGAAACAGAATATTCTTCTACATATTCTGAAATATTGAAAATACTAAGAGAGGCTTTCTATTTGGTAGATATTACTAAGATAATTAGAAAGCTATAGAAACGTTGATTACGTTCAATGCTAGATTTAATGAGTAGATCTCCTATTCAGGATAGGTGCAGTATACATTAGAAAGATATATCCGTAAGGTATATCTTTTTTGTTTTGTTGTATATTTGTATTGATAAAAAATAATGAAATGGATTTGAGTATAGAAATATTTTCCTTTGTCTTGTTTTTGGGGGCTTGTTTTGCGGGATTAATCGGCTCTTTAACAGGACTGGGCGGAGGGGTTGTTGTAATTCCTTTACTAACATTAGGTTTTGGTGTCGATATGCGTTATGCTATTGGAGCCGCATTAGTAACTTCTATTGCTACTTCTTCGGGTGCCGCTGCAGCATATATTAAAGAAGGAATAACTAATGTACGTATTGGTATGTTTCTCGAAATAGCGACAACTACAGGTGCTGTAGTAGGTGCTATAGTAGCTATGTATCTCGATAAGGTGTATATTGCGGTTATATTCGGATGTGTGCTTATATTCTCTGCAATACGCTCTGTAGCTAAAAAAGAAGATAATATAGATTATGCTGCACCTGGGGACTACCTTGGCGAAAAATTTAAACTAAATGGTTCTTATCCTACAAAAGAAGGTAAAATCGAAAAATATAATGTACATAATGTTGTTGGTGGATATTCACTGATGACATTGGCCGGCGTTCTGTCAGGATTATTAGGAATTGGTTCGGGTGCGTTGAAAGTGTTAGCTATGGATACAACAATGAAGATTCCATTTAAGGTATCTACAACCACAAGTAACTTTATGGTAGGAGTTACTGCGGCCGCAAGTGCAGTAATATATTTGCAGCGTGGTTACATAGATCCGGGTTTAGCTATGCCTATCGTGGTAGGAGTTTTAATCGGAGCCTTCTTTGGTTCAAAAATATTACCCAAAACAAATGTTAAGAAATTGAGAATGCTTTTTAGTATTGTTATCTTTTTCTTGGCTATTTCTATGATATATAATGGTATAACCGGAAAACTGTAACAATATGAGTATATTTTCTAAAGAATTTTGGGCTGAAAGAGATGTAGAGCTTTTTATTGGGAAACTGCTTCGTTATGGTGTTATGATATCTTGTGCCATAACCTTATTTGGAGGAGTTATTTATCTCTATCAAATGCATGGACAATCTATGGCTCATTATAAACCTATTCCTGACGATTTACCTTTTCCGGGGGTAGAATATTATTTAAGAGAACTATCTACTATAATTCCACGTGTTCTATCATTCGATGGAGCTGCTATTATTCAGCTTGGAGTTTGTGTGTTGATTGCTACACCTATTTTTCGCGTTGCATTTTCTGTAATAGGTTTTCTCATAGAAAAAGATTATATGTATGTAGTGATAACTCTGATAGTTTTATGTATTATTATTGCTAATATGTTGCTAGGTTTACATTAGTTCCCGGTTTGTTTATCTATATAAACCCGATATATGCTATTTTAATCTTATTTTGGGGAGAATAATAAAGTAGATCAAAAAACCGTTAATGAGTGTACAACTTTGTCACTTTTTAGTTAAAAACAAAAATCTATGATTAAAAGCAAACTTTACTTTTTAATAGCTTTTTTATTTTCTTTTACAGCACATGCTCAGTCGCCAAAAGAGAAAGGTCTGGAATCGATTAATAGACAAAGTGCAGAAGCTTATATTGGCTTTCTTGCAAGTGATGCGTTACAGGGGCGCGAGGCCGGAAAACATGGAGGTTGTATCGCTGCAGAATATATAAAGTCTGTTTTACAAGATATGGGTATCAAACCATTAAATAGTAATTCTTATTTTCAACCGTTCGAAGCATATAGTCGTGAACGTCAGACCAGAACTCGTTTTTCAATCCATCCCGATTCTATCGCTAAGTACAGGGAGGAGAGAGCCTTTCGTAAACTTAAATTGAACAATGTATTAGGTTTTATAGAGGGTAAAAAGAAAGACGAATATGTTATAGTCGGAGCACATTTCGACCATCTGGGAATAGATGAAACGCTTGTTGCGGATAAAATATATAACGGTGCAGATGATAATGCCTCAGGTGTATCAGCGGTACTTCAGATTGCAAAGGCATTTGTGGTCAGTGGGGAAAAGCCGGAAAGAACGGTTGTATTTGCTTTTTGGGACGGAGAAGAACTCGGTTTATTGGGTTCTGAGTATTTTGTGTCAACTTGTTCTTTTACATCTTCAATCAAGGGTTATTTAAACTTTGATATGATAGGGCGTAATAATGATGACGCGAAACCTGAACATGTTGTTTATTTTTATACAGAGTCTAGTCCTGCATTCGGTAAGTGGTTAAAGGATGATATTGAGAAATATAAATTAAATTTAAAACCGGATTACCGACCATGGGACAAACCTATTGGAGGAAGCGATAATGCTTCCTTTGCCAAAAGAAATATTCCATTAATTTGGTATCATACCGATGGGCATCCCGATTATCATCAACCTACTGATCATACTGATAAGATTAACTGGAATAAGCTAGTGGATATAACAAAAGCTTCTTACCTCAATATGTGGAATATGGCAAACTTAACTGGTTATTAATTATGAGATATATAATTACCTCTGTTCTGCTTTTTTTATCAGCATACTGTTTTTCTCAAACAGCTATAGAAAAAGGTTTATCGGTTATAAATAAAAGTGAGGCGGTTACTTATATAGGAATATTAGCTAGTGATAGTCTGCAAGGACGAGGTGCCGGAAAAACCGGAGGAATAATGGCTGCAGAATATATAAAGTCTGTATTCGAAAACTTGGGAATCAAACCGTGGCGAGGTAAGTATTTTCAACCTTTCACAAGGCATATAGGCAATAATCCTAACTATGAGATGCGTAATGTATTGGGATATATAGAGGGGAAGAATACATGGGAGATTGTAATGATAGGAGCTCATTACGATCATTTAGGAATTAAGGCTAATAATACAAATGATAGTATATACAACGGTGCGGATGATAATGCTACCGGTGTGTCGGCAGTATTACAAATAGCGAAAGCTTTTGCAGCTTCGGAACAAAAACCAGAAAGGACTATTATTTTCGCTCTGTGGGATGGAGAGGAAATGGGACTGCTGGGATCATCTCATTTTGTAGAAGATCACTCATCTTATATACCTATCCCGTTGGTTGCCTCTGTTCCTGTAAAAGGATATATAAATTGTGATATGATAGGACGCGATAAAGATGGTGACGGATCGCATGTCGATATCTCCTTTACAGATAGTAAACCTGTTTTTGCAGAATGGATAAAATCTGATATCGAGAAATATAAGCTTGCTCTGGCTCCTCAGTTTCCTTCTTTAGAGAGTACTCCTGGAGGAAGCGACCATGTACCGTTTATGAGAAAGGGTACTCCTGTTATTTTTTATAATACTGGGTTACACCCTGATTATCATAAACCAAGCGATGAGGCTACATATATAAATTATGATAAGGTTGTTGATATAACGAAGCTTGCTTATCTTAATTTGTGGAATATGGCCAATCTTATAAGTTTCTGATATTAAATCAAAGTAATAAGAAAAAGATATCATAAAAAATGAAAGAGAGCCATATGACTCTCTTTCATCAGATAACCAAAAATCTACCATCCTGGATTTTGTACCAGGTTTACAGCCTTTTGTAACTCGGTTTGCATAATTGGCCAATAGTAATGTTTCGGAGCTTCGAATACACGTGTTTCTTTACAGAAACGTTCCATTCTGTATTTCTTGCCACCGACTTCTATTTTGCCTTCAGGATCCTCAACAGGCATCATGCCGTTTATCATGCGTTGGCATTTAGGATATGGTTGACGGAACTGTTTCCAGTAATTTTTAGACCTGTCATTGTTTGTCGAACCTGCAGCAAGCCATTGTTGCTCTTTCTCTAATTCCGATTTGGAGGTTGGTTCCAGGTACAAGCGACTGTCGAATGTTCTCTTATTTTCATAATAGAATTCAACACGACGCTCACGTTTAATATATTCGCGCATCAAATCTTTATTTGTTTTACAAGCAACTGGCATAGGAACCATGAACGAACGGGCTCTTACTGTGTTTACAAGATCATAAATCGCCTGATTAGGGCCTGATATTTCGTTTACAGCCTCCGCATAAATGTAAATAAACTCTGGTAGGCGCCATATAGCCGGTGCACTAATAGAAACACTACCACTTCTATTCCAGCCTTCTTGCAGATATTTACGGTGATAATATCCTGTGGTTGTTGCATTGCTGGCCCCGATTTTATCGCTACCATCAGCAGTATTCGTTGTTGAAGGATTATTACCTCCATCTCTAAAAGCTGCTCCATGGAATATAATATCACGATAGAAGCGAGGATCTCGCTTAACCGACCTGTATGGATTGCCATCATCATAGCCATCAGCTATGGCTCTACTGCTATAGATTGGATAACCATAACCGTCGGGTGCGATATATTCATATTCATCTACTTGTTCTTGTACGGGTTGTTGACGCGCCCCACCTCCACGGCTTGGAGGATACATGTCGCCAAACCATCCGTCATATTTATCTTTTGTAACAAACCAAACGGCTTCGTTTTTGAATGCTTCCTCATCATAATACATTTGCCAAAGGCGGGTATATACAGTAGAACCGTTGTAGTCTTTACCACCACTATCATTAAAATCAGTATTGGTATATTTAGTATAAAGAGAATAGCGTGGTCTACCATCAGCTTGAAGGTCTATGACGGCTTTAGCAGCGTCGCGTGCTGCTTCCCATCTTTTAACATCGTAAGCATATTCAGTTTCGAATTCACGCTTTCCATTATAACCATAATTAGAAGCTCCGTTGTACATTGGAGCAGCAGCGGTCCATCTCGCAACAGCAATTAATCCCAGACAAGCACCTTTGTCAGCACGTGCAAAATCTATCCCTGTTTGATTAGGAGGTAAACGCTTAGCTGCTTCATTGGCGTCGGCAATAATCTTATCTACAATTGTATGTACCGACTCTTTCTTAAAGTCCATTGCTTGGTTTGCATCGACTACATAATCTATATATGCTATTTCGCCATACAAACGAACGAGTAAATAATGCAGATAGCCTCTGATAAAATAAGCCTCGCCTATTCTTTTTTCCAGATCTCCAGGATTGATCGGATTATCTGGTGTATTGTATTTTGCAACTCCGGCGATAATAACATTTGCCCTGCGTATAGTGTTATAGATACCTTTCCAAAACATATCATCATTTGGTTGAGGTATAGCCGTAGGACTCCAGTCGCCACTGTTGTATCTATTTGTTATATTTCCTTCAACATTAGTAGCTTCGGCTTCATCAGTTAAACCGGCGGAAGAGAAGTGCGATAACCATGTCATTGGAGCATTACATCTTTTTGTTCTCTGATATAAGTCAGTTACAAGCTGGTTTACCTTTTCATAACTGGCAAAGGTCTTATCTTCGGGAATCTGATCATCGGGTTGTTTATCCAGATACTCGCTACATGCAGCAAAAGACAGTAGTATGGCTGCTATGAGAATATTTAATATGTATTTTAAGCTTTTCATATTCTTATTGTTTTATTAAAACGTAATATCTACACCAAAATTAAATACCTTCAATATAGGATACCAATCTCCACCTCCATTACGTATTTCAGGGTCTACATCTACATCTCCTAACTTGTCCCAAGTAGCCAGGTTTTGTGCCTGAGCGTATACTCTGACATTGCTTAATCCAGCGACTCTTATGATCTTACTAGGCAAAGTGTAGCCTAGCTCTATATTCTTTAGTCTAACATATGACCCATCGTACATAAACAAAGAACTATTCTCATTCTTGTTGTTCGAGTGCGTTCCTATATGTAGTGCCGGATATTTAGCTGTAGCTGCGGTTTCAGGAGTCCATCTGTCGAGGTGCATAGGTCTAACTCGCCCGATCTTATCTTGATCGAAGTTTGGAAAATCAAATACGGCAGCGTCTTTCAACATAATGGTAGAGTTTGTAGCCCCTTGGAAGAGTACGCTAAAGTCAAATCCTTTATATTGAAGTGTAATAGGTAATCCGAATTGGATTTCAGGACTACGAGGATAACCCATCGCCATTCTGTCATTCTGATCGGTAACAACTCCGTCACCATCGAGATCTTTATAAACGGCATCTCCCGGTATTAATGTTCCCCATGGCTGATATCCTGAGGAATTTAATCTGTCGGCCTCTGCTTGATCGGCAACAAAGTGATCAAATACATAGAGCATATTTACATCTAGCGGCTGTCCGGTTTTTCTTCTCCATACATATTCGTATAATACCTCATTCATATAATCGACTCTATTACGCGCAAATGTGAAATTAGGTTTGATGAAATACCTGAAGTCTCTACCTATCTTGTCAGACCATGTTAGCTCAAGTTCGAATCCGTGATTTTTTACCTTGCCCGAATTTATACGTGGAGCATCTTTTCCTACTATGTCAGGGAAACCTAATTTATCGTCTTTCAACTCGGTTAAGATATCATATCTGTTTTCGTGAAAATAGTCAAATGACATCCTTAGTCTTTGCTTTAAGAAGTTGGCATCTACTCCGATATTCAGTTTCTTGGCTTTTTCCCATGTCAGAACCTTATTAGCTAATGCGCCTTCTCTCCAACCACCCGGATTGGTATTGAAGCCACCTTCACCGAAGCTGTATCCTTCACCACCTTCGAAGAATTGTAAATATCCAAATCTACCTCCAGGTAGCTTATCACTACCGACTAAACCATATGAACCTCTGATTTTGAAAAAGTCTAACCATGATTTAGTTCCATTCATAAATGATTCATTAGTGATTACCCATCCTACAGAACCAGCTGGGAAAAATCCGTATCGTTTTTCCTTAGCAAAGTTTTCGGACCCATTATAACCGAAATTAAATTCTGCAAAGTAGCGATCAGAGAAGTTATATGTAAACTGTCCGGTCAAACCTTGATATCTGTGGTCAGGGCGTACTTTATCTCCATCATATTGTCCTTCTGTGGAGCGGTTGAACAGAAACATTCCTGTTACATTGTGCTGCTGGCCGAAGGAGCTCTGATACATTAATTTTGCTTGATAGTATGTTCTGTTCGATGGATTTTTCTGTTCGAATTTATTGCCTACAGTCTGGTCGGTATTATACTTATTTCCCGTAGAATATGCACCTTCATAATGGCCGGGTGTTCTATAGATATCAATACCGTCTTTAGGTTTAAATGTAGCATATGAAGGATATTTTCGATAACCTTCATCATAGGTGCCTACTTCTCTGTTTATCCATTGTTCTTCACGAGAGTCGTAAGAAAAAGTACCTTCGATTTTTAGACCCTTTGTTATGAAGTCCAGATCATATCCCATGGAGAAGCTTCCTTCCAAATAAGTAAACTTCTGGGTATGATAGCCGGTACGAGATAATTCGCCTAAAAGATTGAAACGATAGATTTGATCCCCAAACAACATTCCTTTCGGATTGGTTATATAGTAATTTTGATTATCAGTATTATCGTTTTGCTCAAGTGTAATAGGCAAATAAGGTGGCTGAGTCATCGCAATATTTACCAAACGACTAGCTGAAGAACCAATATTAGTCCTATCGGTGATACGTGCGCCTAAATCAAGTTTTACCCAAAATTTATCTGTGATATCCACGTCTATATTTGAGCGGAAATTGTATCTCTTAAAACTTGGAGACGCATCATAATCAGACAGGTCTATATGTTTATAATTTGTTCCTTGATTCATATGTCCGGCCATAACGAAGTATCTGACTTTATCTGTACCTCCTCGTACCGATAAGTTGTAGTCTTGCTGAGCCGCAGATTTAAACATATAGTCGAAATAATCCCAGTTATAGCCCAAGCCGTCCGAATTATCACCTCTGGCCATTCTGAAATTGTCAATGGCTTCACTTGTGAAAGGTGCTTTATAATTCTCTAATGTTCCGTTCATCATGGCATCATTTCGTGATGCTTCATTATATAAAGTGGCATAATCTGCCGAACCCAATAGATTTGGGGTTTTACCTACGTTGTTAAATCCAAAAGAAGCTTTAAAGTTTACAGAGGCTTTTTCAGAAGCTTTACCACGTTTTGTAGTAACAACAATTACCCCATTCGCTCCACGAATACCATAGGGTGCTGTAGATGCAGCATCTTTTAATATTGTAAACGTTTCTATTTCATCTGCTGCAAGATATGACATGTCCCGCTCAACGCCATCTACGATTACGATTGGGGACTGGTCTCCATAAGTTGATTTACCTCGGATAAATAATTCGGCTTTATCAACGCCGGGTTCTCCTCCACTAAATTGATTGACAATCAATCCCGGAAGACGTCCAGCTAAAGCATTATTTATATTTGCAGTTGGACTCTGTACTAGATCTTTGGTTGTAATGGTTGCTACGGCACCTGTGATACTTTCTCTTTTTTGAGTGGTATAACCAACTACAACTACTTCCTCCAATGCTTTGATATCCTCTACTAGACTAACCTCTAAACTAGTTCTACCTTTCAACTCTATTTGTTGTGGTTGATAGCCAATATAAGAGAATATCAAGGTTGCATCTTGATAAGGGACTTTTATCTTAAAGTTACCATCGATATCAGACATTACGCCTGTATTTGTTCCTTTTACGACAATACTGACCCCGGGCAATGTTTCTTTTGTAGTACTGTCAAATACTTTTCCTGTTACTTCTTTCGGTGTTTGTTGGGCTGTATTTACACTGGCGGAAATGTACTGGGTACTTATAGCTAGGACTATAAGAAGGAGCAATACGTGTTTTAATTGCGTAAATGATTTCTTAATAAAAATGTATTTCATAATAGATTAATTAAAGTTAGTTTTTATGACTTTACACTTTGAGACCTATTGAGTATGTTACAGGAAGGATATAAGTAATTGCATCTAATGTCCTTGCACAAATATTCATTAGGCCCTTATTATTCTTTTTATTTATCCATAGGCAATGTGTTTTTAGTTGATACTCTTTATAATAATTTGATTATAGAAACAAAGAAGTCCTCCTCGGATGAACTAATTATAGTTCATCCGAGGAGGACTTCTTTGTAGGAACAATAATTCAGTATTATAAATTTTACCGAATTATTGTTTTTCTGTATTTTTTTATTTAATTGATTCGTGCATGTATGCGCGTCTCTCTCTCTCTCTCTCTCTCTCTCTCTCTCTCTCTCTCTCTCTCTCTAGTAAAATA
>NZ_JAEPKU010000117.1 GCF_016652235.1 Dysgonomonas sp. Marseille-P4677 | reverse complement strand
GAACGCAATATATTTCAGAAGTAATTATAAACATTTATAAATATTTACTGATTTTATACTATTAATCAGATATATACATTATCGTAAAACAGATTAAATAGCAAAAGTAACACATCGGAAAAGAACATAAAAAGTGTTACCTTTGTTACCTTTTTAAGACCAAAATAATACGGCATGCCGGATAAAGATATATCAGCACTTGTAAGACAATATGAACAAGCTATCCAATCGGGTAAAAATCCATATTTCGATGCGGATGAATTCAGTGAGTTGGCCGATTATTTCGATCAACAAGATGACCTTGATACTGCCCGGGAAATCATAGATGCCGGACTGGCTATCCATCCCGGCAATACCCCTTTGATAATCAAGAAAGCTAAGATCGCAGTTTATGAGACTGAGTATAAGCAAGCTTTAGAGCTATTAAATCCGATAACGGAATACGATTTTGATCTTTATTTACTAAAAATAGAATGCTATCTCCAATTGGAACAATATAAAATTGCATTTAAACTATCCGAGGAGTTGCTCAATAATGAAGAGGATGAAACGTTGGATAATGTCCTTGCTGAACTTGGATTCTTACATGTCGAAGCAGATTGTTTTAAAGAAGCAGCTCTATATTTTCAGGAAAGTCTGAAATATAATCCTGAGAACATAGAAGTACTGTCAGATTTAGCCTATGCCCATGAAATGCTTGGCGATTTTGATGCAGCAATCGATACTACAAATAGTATATTGGATATAGAACCTTATACTTATGAAGCATGGGTAAACCTCGGTAAGTTATATTCTCTGAAAGAAGAATTTGAGAAAGCAATAGATGCCTTTGATTTTGCGCTGACAATAAACGATTCAGACAATAACCTCCTAAAGATGAAGGCTCATTGCCTATCGTTATGTGAAAGAACGGAAGAGGCGATAGAGATATTTAAAGAACTATTGGAAGCAGACCCTGACGATACTGCGATTTACTTCCTCTTAGCAGAATGCTATGAATCGTTAGAAATGTATGACGAAGCCTTATCTAATCTCAAGAAATATCGTGAAATAGAAGGAGACACAGATGAAGTCTTGTCTAAGCAAGCCTATTTATACTTGGAAAAAAATGAGGATCAAAAAGCTTTATCTATAGTCGAAAAAGGATTAGAGAGCAAACCTTATTCTCTAGACCTGAATATGATTGCGGGAGAAATAGAATATAGGCGAGGGCAGTACAAAGAAGCTGAACTATATTACCTAAGTGTATACCCTTCAAATAAAGAAAATTTTCATTTAGTAGATAGGTTAGCTATAGTCAGTATAAAAGAAGAGGATTACCAACAGGCAGCATATTATACTGAAGAACTGCTGGATATTGATCCTAACAATCTGGCAGTAAAGCAACGCCTAGCACTGCTTTATTTCGAAATAGGTGATAAAACTCATTTCAATTCAATATTAGATCAGTTTACAGATAAAGAACTATTATCCCTTTTCGAGCTTATATATACGCCTCAATCATCAGTATATTTAGATCGAGATATACTTATATCTTATCTGAACAAAGCTCGTGAAGCAAGAACTCTATTTAAGAACTTAAAATATTAATAATGCAGTACAGAGAATAATCGAGGCGTTAAGAACCTCTTTATGAATGCAGATTACTAAATTTACTTTAGACGCTTATCTTCTTATATATGAATTTTGTATCTTTACTTCCTAATCTAAAAATACTTATATGAAAGGGAAAATACTTGTAACAGGTGGAGCCGGATACATCGGATCTCATACTGTTGTTGAACTGCAAAACGCAGGGTATTCTGTGGTAATCATTGACGACTTATCAAACTCGACTGCTGATTCTATAGACGGTATAGAACGTATAACAGGTACAAGACCAGTATTTGTAAAACTTGACTGTAATGATTTGGACGGCTTGAGGAATCTATTTGCAAGCCATCCCGATATAAAAGGTATCATTCACTTTGCAGCGAGTAAAGCTGTAGGAGAATCGGTACAAAAACCATTATTATACTACAGAAACAACCTGAATTCGCTCATCAATCTACTCGATCTGATGCCTCAGTTTGATATTAAAAATATAGTTTTTTCTTCTTCATGTACAGTATATGGCGAACCTGATGTAAATCCTATTGACGAAACTGCCCCTGTAAAACCGGCAGAATCTCCATACGGAAATACTAAGCAGATCAATGAAGAAATAATCAAAGATTTTGTTCGTTCGGGAGCCGATATAAAGAGTATAATCCTTCGTTATTTCAATCCTATCGGAGCGCACCCATCTGCTGAACTTGGAGAATTACCAAATGGAGTTCCACAAAATCTTGTACCGTACATCACTCAAACAGCGATAGGCGTACGCGAGCAATTGAGCGTATTTGGCGATGATTACAATACTCCTGACGGTTCGTGCATCCGCGACTTTATAAATGTTGTAGACTTAGCTAAAGCACACGTTATAGCTATAGATCGTATGCTTGAAGATAAGTCCCAGGATAAAGTAGAAATCTTCAATCTTGGTACAGGTAGAGGTGTTTCTGTACTTGAGCTTATCAATGTTTTCGAAAAAGTATCAGGAACAAAACTTAACTATAAAATAGTAGCTCGTCGCGAAGGAGACATCGAAAAAATATGGGCTGATCCAAAACATGCGAACAATGTACTTGGATGGACAGCAAAAGAAAATATAGACGACACCATGAATTCGGCCTGGAAATGGCAATTGAAGTTGAGAGAAAAAGGTATAATGTAATTAACATTTATGATAAGTAAAGGACCGGATCTACTTGATCGGTCCTTTTTTAATATACCATTGGCATTTATTTCAATCCCCAAAGCTATATAGAGCCTATATTAGTCTTTTGAAGAGAACTCATACAATGAATCCAATATACCTTCAATTTAGCTACAAAACCCTCTAAAATAGTCGATAGTATATTTCTAACTGGACATACCTCCTTCACCTATATCATAATTTGGCTCTACAGTATTGCGATCAAACAAACATATATTCTCTGCTTACCCTCCCTCATTTACTATCTTAACCTTTGTGAACTTATAATATTAAAATAACAAAGAGTACTAAAAAGTACTCTTTGTTAACTCTAGTTTTAAGTAAAAGTTTGTGTTATAAGATTGAAGAATCTAGCTTGACACAAAAGTATATAGTAAAAATGATGAATCCGTTAAAATTTATAATTTCTAACCACAAGTTTTATTAAAAAGAAATGATACAGTAAAATACAAATCATTTACTTAGCTATTTATAAAAATAATCATTCCAAATAGTGATGAGTAAAAAAGAAAAGAGTAAGTTTTTATAAAAGCTTACTCATATATACCTGGTAATAAGAATATTATTAATTACCCTACATCTGAATCTTCTGACTTTATTTTATTATTTCTAAAGTCGGAAGGAGTTAGTCCAGTGACTTTTTTAAATGATTGATAAAATGAAGTACGATTACTAAAGCCAACCTCAAGAGCAATAGCATCCAAAGATATTAAATCTGATTTCTCGTCCGACATTATCTTTATCGCTTCTTTGATTCTATATTCATTTATATAGGAGTTAAAGTTTTTACCTGTAGTTTTATTTATTGCCTTCGATAAATAGTTTCTATTGATATTCATTTGTTTCGACAAAGAATCTAATGTCAGATCAAGATCCTTAAATATCTTTTCTTTTTTTATCAAATCATAGACTTGTTGCATAAGCTTCACATCTTCCACATCAGGTTCATTAACACTTTCATTCATTTGTGGAGCAAGATCTTCTGCACTATCAACACTTGCTATTGATTTCTCATAAGTATTATAAACAGGATTAGATTCCGCCCAAGCCTGATTTTTAATAACTAATGCCTGATAAGCCTTTCTTTTGCTTCGGTATAAAACAATAAAAAAGACCAATCCCAGAAATATAAAAAGCATTATGACTGAACCATATATCAATCTGCTTTTATATATCTTTTCATTATAAGATAGTTCCTCATCTTTCGCCTTTTTCTCTGCTTCGAAAAGCTCTTGTTCTGCCCTAAGTATACTGAGTCCACTATATTTTTGCATATAACTTTCATTTGCTATAATAGTAGAATCCAGATAGGCCTTAGTGAGATCTGTGTCTCGCATTCTCGCATAATATTTACACATTATAGGATATATCGACCTATAAAGGTCAACATTATTAGATCGAGCTATAAATAATAAGGAAGAATCAATCATATGTTTTGCTTTCTCCATATTATTTATTGAAAAATAGCATTCTGCAAGTCCCACCGTTGTCTCCGATGCTAGTTTATAGTTATGGTCATAATCGAGTATCATGCGATTAAGAGCTACTCTAAAATATGGAATAGCCTCATTATACTTTTGCCGTTTTACCAAACTATGTCCCAAATTAGACAAAGAAAGGGCATCGAACATAGATCGTCCTCTGACAATATCAAAGTTATTATATGCCGATCTAAAATAATATTCTGCAGAATCAATCTCTCCTTTTAAATTATAATAAGTGCCTAAAGTATTTCTGGCACGCAAATTTGAACGGTCAAAATAATATTTGGACGGTTTAAGTGCTTTTCGCAAATATGGAATTGCTTTATCATAATCTTGAAAAAAGAAGTAAGCCTCCCCTATTTGAAAATACATCCGAGACTTTTCCGGATATTCCTCTTCTTTTAAACTTTCCAACTTACGTTCTATCAAGCGAATTTGACGAAAAGCCCTGGCATAATTCATTGAATTCCAATATAGATTGATTAAGGCTTCCATCCCTCGCAACTCTAATGATGTATTCTTATGTTTGACGGCATCGCTTACAATCTGACCTATACATTTTACTTTTGCATCAAACTGTTCACTGTTTTTGGATGGCAAAAGTAAAGAATTCATAAAATTAAATTCCTGATGTAATTCTTCACAATGATTTTCATCAGCAATATACTTCATCTTTTTAAGTTCATATTCTTGTCTTTCGGGAGATAGATTCCAGAAAATATCTTCATAATATTCATATAAATCTTCTATTACTGAATTAAAGCCATATCGAGCATAATTATAGAAAATAGTATCCGAATTATAATATATTGTTTTACTATATTTTTCGATATAAAGACTATCTCCCTTCTTTCCAAAAGAAGGAATAAAGAAAATAAAGAAGAAAATAAAAAGGGCAAGATTTCTTCTTAATACAATCAAAGAAAGCCGTATAAAACGGATGTGCATATGTATCAGTCTATGTTGTTATTATATATAAATCTAGTGCAAATTATAATAAAATCTGCTATTTGACTTAAAATAAATCAAAAATATACTTAACTATGTGTAATTTACTAACTTATCCTCCTATGAAGAGATTTGTTAATATTCTAATTAAGGAAAGAGCCAGTTCCTCAATTTCCTTTCCAAAAAAGCAAAATAATCTCAATAACTAACCTAAAAGCGATTTAACTTTTTCTATATCTGAAAAATCAGAAATAACGCCGTAAGTGTAGTCTTTCAGAAAATCACTAGAGAGCGTCGTCGAAACTCCTATAACACGCATAAATGCGTATGTTGCAGCCTTTATACCTGTAAAAGCATCTTCAAATACAACACATTCACCTGATAGAACTCCTAAATTATTCTGAGCTAAAACATAGCCCATAGGGTCTGGTTTTCCTTTCTTAATACTATCTGATGTAATAACTGTATCAAAAGATTCATCTAATGATAATTGTTTAAGTACGACCTGCACTTTACTAGTAGGAGAACTTGTTACTAATCCTATTTTATAATTTTCTCTTTTAAGATATTCAATAAAATCTAAAACTCCCGGAATAGCTATCTTTTTATAATCTATCGCTTGTTCCATATCCGAACATGCCTGACGGATTATCTGTTTCTCTTCCTGTGAAGAAATAGCAAAATAAAGCTCTATTATTGAATTCAAGGTCATTCCCTTAATAGTTGCCGGGAAATTATTGATTTTCAGATCATTTTTCTGTGCTATATTATTCCAAAAATTATCGTAATAGTGTTCTGTATCGACAACAACTCCGTCTAACCCGAATAAAACTGTTGTGATTTTGCTTTTCTTAATCATATATTTGGCATCAAAAAAAATTGCATAAAAGAGTTATACAAAGTAAGACATTTTTTTTTCTTGAGAAAAGTTATTCACAATTTAAATTATTATATACTATAGATAAAAAAGAGAGACCTATATTTAGTCTCTCTCTTGTATTTTGATATTATTCCGACTTCAATAAATGTAAGACAGGATATCCTTTACCCTCACCATCGTACTCAGAACGATCAATTTCCTTAAATCCGAAATGATAGTAAAAATTTAAGGCCTGAGTATTTTGCTCATTTACATCAACGCGCCTTGCGTTTAACGTATTAATAGCATAATTGAGAAGAATTTTACCAACTCCTGTACCCCTACTCTCATTCTCTACAAAAAGCATTTCGATACTGTCATCGGTAACTCCAAGAAAACCCTTTATTGCATTTTCTTCATTTCTGTAAATATATAACGACACGTGTTCAAAATAGATAGGGATATGAGATTTATAGAATTCAAAATCTTCATCTGACAGAAAATTATGAGTAGCTTTTACAACTCTCTCCCATATATCAATCAATACAGGATAATCTTTTTTATTGGCTAGACTAATCATATTGTGCTTTATTTAGGTATTGTTTAATCTATATTCATCACATTTCCATTCTTAAATCTATTGAAAGTTATAACTTCAGAAAACTCAGATAAATTTAACTTATCATTTGCCGACATTATATATCTTACAGGTACTTGTCCATAAAACGAGGCCCATTGTGAATAAGAACTCGGAGGGCCTATTATATAATCGCATTTTGATAAAGCATATAAATCGGTAATAGCTGATGAATCTGTAAATGCAAAGCAATCTAATGGTCTAAAATTGTCAAGATCCATTTTTTCATTGGAACAAATCAGGAACAGTACTTTTTTGCCTTCTTCTGCGACTTGATCTTCAATTTGCTTCATTATCCTTATGTAAACATTGTCTGTATAATAATATATACCATTGAGCCATGTCTTATAATCCCCTCTTCTGATATGTACTCCAACCAGTAAATAGTCTCTCGATTTACCTATCGCAGTATCGATATGAGCTATACTATCATACTTGAATCTATATATGTCCCGTATGGCATCGGAATGTTTTTCAACCATCTCTGGATTTCCCAAGCGGTTAGACCAACCTTCTATTAAGTTTAAGCCAAGAAGCTTAGAAAAAATATTAGGACGTCCGTTTTGTATATAACCTCGAACTTTCATTGAAAGGAAAAACCTCTTTAAAAATTTACATGTAGTAAAGCTTATAAGCCTATTAACATTCAGATCCTCAAAATCACGAGAATACTCGTCAAAGTTTATCAATTTGACTTTTTCCTCATATTCAAGACCATATGCTACAGAAGGTAACTGAGACCATATTCTATTGCATAATTGTCCCGGAGAATCATAATTTATTATCATAAGCTAAATTCAATTACACATTAAATCTAAAGTGCATAATATCTCCATCCTGAACGACATATTCTTTACCCTCAACATTCATTTTTCCGGCTTCTTTTACAGCGGCTTCCGAACCTAGAGTTATAAAATCATTATATTTAATAACTTCAGCACGAATGAAGCCCTTTTCAAAATCGGTATGAATCACTCCGGCACATTGAGGAGCTTTCCATCCGGCATTGAAAGTCCAAGCACGTACTTCTTGTACTCCGGATGTAAAATATGTTTGTAAACCTAATAATTTATATGCCGATTTAATAAGACGCGCTACACCTGATTCTTCCAATCCAATCTCTGAAAGAAACATCTCACGTTCTTCATACGATTCAAATTCAGCTATTTCAGATTCTATTTTTGCAGCTACAACCAGTATTTCTGCATCTTCTTCTTTTACAGATTCACGCACTTGCTCTACATATTTATTTCCCGTAGATGCACTTGCTTCATCTACATTACAAACATACATAACAGGTTTATATGTAAGTAGATATATTTCTTTAGCAATTTTCTCGTCCTCTTTATTATCGAACTTTACTGTACGGGCCGATTTACCTTGCTCTAATGCTTCACGAAACTGTAAAAGGATATCGTAAGTACGTTTCGCATCTTTATCACCTCCTGTTTTTGCTTGCTTTTCAACCTTCTGAATGCGTGACTGAATAGTTTCCAAATCTTTTAGTTGAAGCTCTATATCTATTATTTCTTTGTCACGAACAGGATTTACACTCCCATCGACATGTGTAATATTGTCATCATCGAAACAACGAAGAACATGCAGTATTGCATCTGTCTCGCGAATATTGGCAAGGAATTTATTTCCCAGACCCTCTCCTTTACTTGCACCTTTTACAAGTCCTGCAATATCTACAATCTCAACAGTTGTAGGTACTATACGGTTAGGTTTCACCAATTCTGCAAGTTTGTTCAAACGTTCATCAGGAACGGTAATAACTCCTACATTCGGTTCTATTGTACAAAAAGGAAAGTTCGCAGATTGAGCTTTAGCGTTTGATAAACAGTTGAAAAGTGTAGATTTGCCCACATTAGGAAGGCCTACTATACCACATTGTAATGCCATTATTTTAGTTTAATTTATTTTTGGCTACAAAGGTAAGATTTTTTTAGTTATTGGTAATATGATTATTATATTATGAGTAATCAGTATATAAATTATGACAATATGATACTATTTATTTTTTATTGTTCATCTATCTACAATACATTACCTTTGCAAACCTTTTAGTAATATATAATTGATTATGAAACCTACATATCAAAAAGGAACAGCTTTTACTATACTTTCGCTTTTGGCAGTATGTCATATGCTAAACGACACCTTACAATCAGTGATATCAGCTGTATATCCCTTGCTGAAGGATTCGCTTTTGCTCAATTTTACACAAATTGGTCTAATAACCTTGGTTTTTCAATTAGCATCCTCTATTTTTCAGCCTATTATAGGACTCATTACAGATAAGAAACCTCAGCCTTATTCACTACCCATAGGTATGACATTTACAATGATTGGTATACTATCATTATCATATGCAAATAGCTTTCCTCTTGTACTTGTTTCCGTTTTTCTTACCGGATTAGGCTCTTCTATCTTCCATCCCGAAGCTTCAAGATTGGCTTATATGGCATCAGGAGGTAAACATGGACTGGCACAATCATTATTTCAAGTAGGTGGAAATTTCGGCTCTTCTATAGGTCCTCTATTAGCTTTGTGGATTATTACCCCATATGGGCAACGTAATATAGGATGGTTTTCTCTTATTGCATTGGCTTCTATCGGTATTATGCTCATAATCAGCAAGTGGTATAAAGGTAATCTATATAGAATAAAACATACTGATAATACGAATGAATCTGTTTCAAATAAAAAACCTATCCATTCTCAAGGTAAAATAACATTTGCTATCTCTATATTACTTATACTTATATTCTCAAAATATGTTTATATGGCTAGTTTGAACAGCTATTATATGTTTTATCTTATAGATAAATTTAATGTACCTGTTCATGATGCTCAGTTATATTTATTTGCATTCTTGTTTGCTGTTGCTTTAGGTACTATAGCAGGCGGACCAATAGGTGATCGCATAGGGAGAAAATATGTAATATGGGGATCTATATTAGGCACAGCTCCTTTTGCCTTAATAATGCCTCATGTAGGCCTCATGTGGACATGCATACTAAGTATCATAATAGGTTTAATACTTTCGTCTGCATTCTCTGCAATATTGGTTTATGCGCAAGAACTTGTTCCCGGAAAGGTAGGATTGATAGGAGGATTATTTTTTGGTTTGGCATTTGGTATTGCAGGAGTAGCTTCCGCTATATTGGGAAAGGTTGCTGATAATACAAGTATACAGCATGTATATGATATTTGTGCTTATCTGCCTTTAATAGGATTGGTGGCTGCTTTTCTACCTAATACAAGAAAAAAAGGCAATATTTAGTTTTATTAATAAAGGGATACAGATCTGTATCCCTTTATTGTTTAATTTATTTTTTTAATCACTTCCTGCATTATAAAAGCCATTTTCGGCTGAGCTATTTTAGCGGCTTCCTGTACATCTTCGTGTGTTACCTCTACTATTTTACCGATCACACCCAAATCTGTGATTATAGAGAACGCCAGCACCTTCATACCGGCATGATTGGCAACTATTACTTCGGGTACGGTAGACATCCCTACAGCATCGCCACCAATAATGCGAAACCAGTTATACTCGGCAGGGGTTTCGAATGTTGGTCCCTGTGTACCTACATATACACCATGTTGCAATTTTATATTGTTTTCTTTTGCTATTTGCATAGCCATCAAACGAAGTTCCTTATCGTAGGCATTACTCATATCGGGGAAGCGTGTTCCCAATTCATTATGATTCTTTCCACGAAGAGGATGTTCAGGGAATTTATTGATATGATCATCTATAAGCATAATATCACCTATATCGAAACTCCCATTCATACCCCCTGAAGCATTCGATACAAAAAGATATTTTATATTGAGAGCCTGAAATACGCGAATAGGGAATGTTACCTCTTGCATAGTATAACCTTCGTAGTAATGAAAACGCCCTTGCATTGCAATAACATCCTTACCTCCAAGTTTTCCAAAAATAAGTTTCCCACTATGACCTTCCACAGTGGAAAGAGGAAAATTGGGTATATCTTTATAAGCTATTTCTTTTTTATCTTCTATTTCATGAACGAGTTCTCCCAGGCCTGTACCTAAGATAATAGCAATTTTAGGAATTGCTTCTACTCTACTTTTTATAAATAATGCAGTTTCCCGTATTTTTTCCAACATATTTTATTTCTTTTTATCTGTTTTCCTGTAAAAGTTTTCTCTTATATGTTTGTAGATCTTTGCTTTAAAATCTTCCTGCTTATCCAAAAATGAAACTTCGATAGGAAGATAATAAATTGATTTTTTTATATCATCGTCGATATCATCTCTTGCTATCAGCCGCATCGCATCTTTTTCGGTAACTAGAATCAGCTTATTTTCGGAAGTAATATTCCTGAATTTATTTGATATATATTTTATGTCTTTCGATTTAAAATTGTAATGATCACTATACTTTATTGTACTTACTTTTTCTGTATATTGAGATAGCTTTTTCAATATCATTTTAGGTGAAGCAATACCAGTAACCAAAAGAATATTCTTTCCGTTTAAATAATTTAAAGGCTTTTCAGTTGCCTCATCTTTAAACAAAGGTTGTAATTGTTTATATTTAAATTGAGTAAAATATAATTCCTGAAAAGGAAAAGCATTGATATCGTGTGATATAATACGATAATCGATAGGTTGCAAATCAGCAGGACATTTTGTGACAACAATCATGTTAGCTTTACTTAAAGCAGAAAAGGGTTCCCGCATACGTCCGGCAGGAAGCAAAGCATCTTCATAAACAGGGCGGTTATAATCTGATAAAATAATGGTATAGGATGGTTTTACATACCTATGTTGAAAAGCATCATCTAACAATATTATTTCAGGAGGATTGTCTAAAGCCAACATTTTTTTAATTCCTCTCCTCCTGTTACGATCTACAGCAACTATAATATCCGGAAATTTATGTTTTATCTGAAAAGATTCGTCTCCCAAATCAAAACTTGTAGAATTAGAATCGGCTAATACAAATCCTTTTGATTTGCGCTTATATCCTCTACTGAGTACCCCTACTTTATATTTATCTTTCAGAATTTGTATCAAATATTCTGTATGCGGAGTTTTACCTGTACCTCCTATTGTAAGATTTCCTATACAAATAACGGGAATATCAAACTCTTCATGTTTCAATATTCCCCAATCAAAAAATTTGTTCCTTATATATACAATAAGCCCGTACAGCCACGAAAACGGCAATAACCACTTTTGTATATGTACGGGTTCATACTTTATCATTATTACTTCTTATCTAACGTCGATATCGTAAGGCATACGTGCCTGAACAAAGTCTTGTTCTTTTATCTCCTTTATAGTTTTAAACAATTTGTAATCATTACCAAGATATTCTTTCATAGCTCGTGTTGTCAATTCTTCTTTCTGAGTATTTAAAAGAGATTCAAAGAAATCTATTTTCTTTGGATAACTATTTAACGAATAGTCGGAAAGACTAGCCAACTTAGCAGCTTCTTCTATGGCTGTATCTATATCTCCAAGAGCATCCACAAGTCCAATTTTAAGAGCTTGATTGCCTGTCCATACACGACCTTGAGCAATCATATCTAAAGAATCTTTTGGTATTCCTCTACCATCAGAACAACGGGTAAGGAATAAATCGTATCCGCGTTCAATATAATTTTGCAGTATAGCTTTTTCATCACTTCTCATTGGACGGGTCAAATCACCAAAGTCGGCATGTTTATTTGTTTTTACATTATCGAATGTTAAACCCACCTTTTTAGTCAATCCTTCTATGTTAGGAAACATTCCGAATATACCGATAGAGCCTGTTAATGTGTTTGGTTGAGCAATTATTTTAGATGCATTACAAGATATATAATATCCTCCTGATGCAGCATAATCACCCATTGATACAACTACCGGCTTTTTTTCTTTCAAATCGCTTATAGCTTTCCAAATCTGTTCTGATGCATAGGCACTACCTCCAGGAGAATTTACACGGAAAACCACTGCTTTTACTTTATCGTTATCTTTCAGCTTCTCTATTTCTTTCACGTATCTTTTACTTGTTATGCCATCTTTACCTGAACCATCTGTAATAGAACCTTCGGCATAAAGTACAGCTATTATATCTTTCGATTTACTTTCATTCACAAAAGGTATAGTAGTCATATCGTCAATGGATGCAAGACGTACGTCCTTAACATCTTTTACATCTATCAACAATGTTTTCAGATATTCTTTTATTCCTGTCTCATACATTAACGTATCTGCTAAACCATCTTCTATAGTATATTTAGCATCTTTGAAAATAGCCAATGAATCGGTAATCTGATTAAGTTTATCAACAGATATATTTCTCGAACCTGATATCTCACTTGTAATAGTAGACCACATATCGCCTATATACGAAGCTACCTGTTCTTTGTTAGCCTCACTCATTTTATCTAACATGAAAGGTTCTACAGCCGATTTGAAGGTACCTACTTTAAATATTTGCATTTCTATACCTACTTTTTCTAATAGACCTTTGTAAAACATAGGTGAAGCAGAAAGTCCATGCAGATCTATATTTCCTTGTGGATTCAAAATGACTTTATCGGCTACTGATGAAAGGTAATAACAACCTTGTGTATAAACATCACCATAAGAAATAATAAATTTACCGCTTTCTTTAAAATCAAGTAAATGATCTCTTATTTCTTTCAATGATGCACTTGAGGCGGAAAATGCTCCGGCATTTATATAAATACCTTTTATTTTATCATTTTCTTTAGCCTTTTTAATGGAAGACAAAATATCATCCAAACCTAAAGCTGGAGTTGAATTATCACCTAAAAGAGCTAATAACGGATTTTTTTCCTCTACTCTATCAGATAATATTCCTTCTAGTTTCAGTGTTAATACTGTATTATCTTTTAATATATATTTATCTGAAGAACTGAAGCTAGATATAGCCGCAATAAAAATAAAAAATATTAAAACGAATACCCCCAGTGCTATAAAACATCCTATAACA
>NZ_JAEPKU010000116.1 GCF_016652235.1 Dysgonomonas sp. Marseille-P4677 | reverse complement strand
TTATTTTACAGATAATGTATGATTATTTTATCGTTTATGATAAATAAATAGCATACCTTTGTTTCCGATATACGGTTCCGAAAATTCGGATGAAAAGGGAATCAGGTGTAAGTCCTGGACTATCCCCGTAGCTGTAAATTTCATCGAAAGGTTAGCCCCTCACGCCACTGTCTGTAAATGATGGGAAGGCATCTAACCAAAGAAATAAGTCAGAAGACCTGCCGTGTAACAGATTCGTAGCTTTCGGGTGAAAGGCGATAGAATATACGACTACTACCTTTGTGTATATTATCCTTTCGTGTATTTCTTAGCTTTCCGTCAGTTATATTTTATTGATTATTTAAAATATAAAAGGCAGATTTATTATGATTCAGACAGTTGTAAAAAGAGATGGACGCATAGTCGGTTTCAACGAAGAGAAAATCATGGCAGCCATCCGCAGAGCCATGTTGCAAACAGAATTAGGCGAAGATGTTTCGTTAACAAGGCGAATAACCGATTTTATTTCCTGTCGGGGTGAAGAGCAAATGACAGTGGAGCAGATTCAGGATATGGTCGAAATGGAACTGATGAAAAGTACACGCAAAGAGGTTGCAAAGAAATACATTGCCTATCGTGATAAACGCAGTATTGCCCGCAAAGCTAAGACTCGCGATATGTTTCTTGAAATCATTGAAGCCAAATCGAATGACATTACCCGCGAAAATGCCAATATGAATGCCGACACTCCGGCTGGGATGATGATGAAGTTTGCCAGTGAAACGACTAAACCGTTTGTAGATGACTATTTGTTATTGCCCGAAGTAAAAGAAGCGGTTCGGCTCAATTATCTGCACATACACGATAAAGACTACTATCCGACAAAAAGCCTGACTTGCGTTCAGCATCCTTTGGATAAAATACTGAACAACGGATTCTTTGCCGGTCATGGAGAATCCCGTCCAGCCAAACGGATTGAGACTGCGAGCATGCTGGCGTGCATATCTTTGGAAACCGTTCAGAACGAAATGCATGGAGGACAGGCCATTCCTGCTTTTGACTTCTATCTGGCTCCATTTGTCCGTAAAAGCTTTATTGAAGAATTGAAAGTATTGGAGCGGATAAACGGTGACAGTTATGAGTCTTTCTATAATATTGAGATAAAAGATTATTTACCAAAAACTCTGGATGGTTTAGAGGGTAAGGAGAGGCTTGTACAGCATGCGGTAAATCAGACTATCGGGCGTGTGCATCAAGCTATGGAAGCTTTTATCCACAATATGAACACAATTCATTCCCGAGGTGGAAATCAGGTGGTTTTCAGCTCTGTCAATTACGGAACAGACACCTCGGCAGAAGGGCGTTGTATTATTCGGGAATTACTGAACAGTACTTACGAAGGGGTCGGCAATGGAGCTACGGCTATTTTCCCGATCCAGATTTGGAAAAAGAAACGAGGTGTAAGCTATCTTCCCGAAGATAGGAATTATGACCTTTATCAGCTGGCGTGTAAAGTAAGTGCCCGCCGCTTTTTTCCAAACTTTGTAAATCTGGATGCCACATTCAATCAGCACGAACAATGGAACTCTGACGATCCTCGCCGATTCGAGTATGAGGTGGCAACAATGGGATGCCGTACTCGCGTATTTGAGAATCGTTTCGGGAAGAAAACCTCCATCGGACGAGGAAATATTTCATTCTCTACACTCAATCTTGTTCGTATGGCATTGGAATGTCGTAATATTGAAAATGAGAAAGAACGCATTGACAGCTTTTACAAAAAATTAGAGCAGGTACTTGACCTGACAGCATTGCAACTGCATCGCCGATTCGAGTTCCAGAAGACAGCAGCACCCAAGCAATTTCCCTTGTTGATGTCCATGCTATGGGAAGGGTGCGAACAGTTACAGGACGAAGATTCGATCGAAAAAGTAATAAACCAAGGAACTTTGGGTATTGGATTTATCGGACTTGCCGAAGCGTTAGTTGCTCTTACAGGGAAACATCATGGAGAGAGCGAAGAGGCTCAGAAGTTAGGCTTGGAGATTATCACCTATATGCGGGATAAAGTAAATGAATATTCCGAAAAATATCAGCATAATTATAGCGTACTGGCTACCCCCGCTGAAGGGCTTGCGGGGCGTTTTACCCGTCGTGACAAAAAAGACTTTGGTGTGATAGAGGGAATTACAGATCGGGAATATTATACGAATTCCAATCATGTGCCTGTATACTACCATTGCTCGGCACATCAGAAGGCAAAAATAGAGGCTCCATATCATGCACTGACAGGAGGCGGGCATATATTTTATGTGGAAATAGATGGCGATGCAACACATAATCCGGAGGCTATAATGGGTGTTGTAGATATGATGGATAAATACAATATGGGATATACTTCTGTTAATCATAACCGTAATCGTTGTCTGAAATGTGGTTATGAAAACTCGGATGCCAAATTAGAAACATGTCCTAAATGTGGAAGTGTACAAATAGATCGCCTCCAGCGTATTACCGGGTATCTGGTTGGAACAACCGACCGATGGAACAATGCAAAGCTGGCAGAACTTAATGATCGAGTCATCCATGAATAAGTTATCAATACTTAATATCCTGCACGACACGACCGTAGATGGCCCCGGCTTTCGGACAGCCATCTATGGTGCAGGGTGTCAACATCAATGCAACGGTTGCCACAATCCGCACTCGTGGAATATAGAAAATGGAAGACAATATAGTGTCAACGAGCTATTAGCAATTATAGAAAACAATGAGTTTGCGAATGTGACTTTCTCTGGAGGTGATCCTTTATTTCAGGTAAATGGTTTCACTGAACTGGCAAGACAAATAAAAGCCGAAACAAATAAAAATATCTGGTGCTATACAGGTTTCACCTATGAGCAGATTCTAAGGTTTAAGCAACTATCGCAGATACTTCCTTTTATAGACGTGCTTGTTGATGGAAGATATGTTGAGGCTTTACGTGATACTGATCTTCAATTCAGAGGCAGCAGTAATCAACGTATCATTGACGTGAAAAAATCTTTGGAATCAAGAGAGGTTATTCTCTGGCAGCAAATGAACAACTTCAATAAACAATATAAGCATGAGGTCTTTGTCTTATAGAATATCAATTAAAAGAAAAACACAATTGGCTATCTGATTTAAAATGCAATTCAGTTTAAACAATTATATTTGAAATTTAATAAGAGTAGATATTAGTAGTGAAAGAAATTGATAAAGCTGCAGAAAAGATATTTTTCACATCAGATATACACTTTGGACATAAATGGCTCCTTGATTTTAACAAACGCCCTTTTAACAGTGTAGAAGATATGGATAATACTCTAATCAAAAATTGGAATGATACAGTTGCTACGGATGCTTTAGTATTTGTATTGGGCGATATTGGTGAAACTGATGATGACCGTATTCTTGAAATATTCAACCAGCTGAGTGGAATAAAAATTCTGATTAGAGGTAATCACGATATCACATTTAAGCAAGAAACTCTACAACAGATATTTCTGGAAATATATGATTTACTTGAGATAAAAATTCTCGATACATTAGAATTTCAAGAAGTTGTTTTATGCCATTATCCAATGTTCGATTGGAATAATTTTCATGAAGGGGCTTGGCAACTATTTGGACATATTCATACCCGGGAATTACCCGAATTTGAAACTTTAAATTCCAAATTATTTGCACAACAATACGATGTGGGCGTTGACGGCAGTAAATTTCGTCCCATCTCTTTCTACGAAGTGAAAGAGATAATAGAGAAACAAAAAGAGACTAGCTATTTTAAAAATTCAAATTATTACTAGAAAAAAATGAATTCTTTTATAGTCAAAAGATATAAGTGTAAACACCACTTTTATTTTTATATTATTAACAGGTAATATATAAAATTATTACCTTTGTGCTCAGATTTTGGTGTCGTTCTTCCGATTCTACGGAAAAATGAAAGAGGGAATCAGGTGTAAATCCTGAACAGTACCCGCTGCTGTAAGCTTCACTTAAAGTCTTTGAACAATACTCAATCCACTGTTCAGTAATGAATGGGAAGGGCGTTCAAAGATGGAGCAAGTCAGAAAACCTGCCAAGATTGATTAGTTTTAAAGCTTTCGGGAAGTAGAGCTGAAGACACCGATGAGAAATCAATCTGTTGCATTGTTTATCTAGGTTATCTGATTTCTTATTTATAAATCTTCAATTATTGTATTTTCCGCAGGCTATTTGATAATATTCAATTGGCTAAAATGTTTTGTACTCGTTTTTTCAAAATTGTATTTTTTATTACACTATTTTTTATTGGGAGTGAATTTATTCATGCTCAAAGCAAACTAGACAGTTTACAGCATCTACAAGAAATAGTCGTTACAGCTAAGACCTATAAAGAAGTAATCCCTGCTCAAAAACTAAGTGGAGAAGAATTGAAAGCCTTAAACAGCTTTTCGGTAGCTGATGCCATCAGATATTTTTCAGGCATACAAATTAAGGATTATGGAGGAATTGGCGGGCTCAAAACTGTAAATATTAGAAGTCTAGGGACACATCATGTTGGAGTGTTTTATGATGGGATACAGTTAGGTAATGCACAGAACGGACAAATCGATTTAGGTAAATTTTCTCTGGACAATATGGAAGAAATCTCTTTATATAACGGACAAAAGAGTGATATTTTCCAGCCTGCCAAAGATTTTGGTTCTTCCGGATCGGTCTACTTACGTTCGCGCACTCCCAAGTTTCAAGATGGAAAATATTTTAATTTAAAGGGAACTGTTAAGACAGGATCTTTTGACTTGATTAATCCATCCATCTTATACGAACACAAAATCAGCAATAAAGTAAGTACATCTTTTAATGCTGAAGTTATTAATGCCTCTGGGAAATATAGATACAGATACAAAAGAGTTTTTCCTAACTCTAATGAAGTAATGTACGATACTACTGCTGTCAGAAAAAATGGCGACATATATTCTCTACGACTAGAAGGTGGCTTATATGGGACTATAAACGATGGCTTTTGGAAGGTAAAAACTTACTTCTATGATTCAAACAAAGGAATTCCCGGAGCAATTGTTAATAACAAATGGAAAAACTCACAACGCCAACGTGATCGGAATTTCTTCACACAAGGTTCTTTTCAGAAAAATATTTCGAGAAAATATGAAATACAGGCGAATGTCAAATATGCCTATGATTATATGAACTATGTAAATCCTGATACTACGCTGATGTTGATTGACAATACTTTCAAACAACAGGAACTATATACATCACTTTCAAATAAATATTCTATTGCTAAAAATTGGGATGTTGCATTATCAGCAGATGTACAATACAACACATTAAGATCAGATTTAGACGGATTTGTTTTTCCTAAAAGACTAACCACATTAATCGCAGTTGCAACAGCAGTAGAACTGGGCAGAGTAAAAATGCAAGGGAGTCTTCTAACTACTCTTGTCAGAGAAAGAATTAATTCCGGCAATACAGTCCAAAATGATTCTGTGAGAGCTGCACCTGACAAAAAGGAATTTACTCCGGCATTTTTCATCTCATACAAACCCTTCAGGAAACATGATCTGAACATGAGAGCTTTCTACAAAAATATTTTCAGAATGCCCACCTTCAATGATTTATATTATACCGATATAGGAAATATAACCCTGAAACCGGAATTTACTCATCAATTCAATATCGGTTTTCAATATAGCAAATCATTAAGAAAAAGGCTAATCAAACAGATACAGTTACAAGCAGATGCTTACTATAATGAAGTGACAGATAAAATAGTAGCCGTACCCAAAGGAAGTGGGCAGTATCGCTGGATGATGATGAATCTGGGTTATGTAAAAATACGAGGCATAGAAGCATCGTCTACTACAATTTTTCAATTGCCTTACGATATACTTCTAAACTTAAGATTAAGTTATACTTATCAAAAAGCACAGGATTTTACAAAACGTAAGAGCCAAGCCTTACAAGAAACAACCTATGGAGGGCAAATACCTTATATACCTTGGCATAGCGGCTCTGTAATAGCTGCTTTTACTTACAAGTCGTGGCAGTTAAACTACAGTTTTATATATGTGGGTGAACGTTACCATAGTTCGGCAAATATCCGGGAGGAATATGAACAGCCATGGTATACACATGATATGACATTGGTAAAGAATCTAAAAATAAAAAATATCGGTATGCGTATAGCTGCCGAAATAAACAACCTATTTAGTCAAGACTATGAAGTTGTATTAAACTATCCGATGCCCAAACGCAATTATAGAATATCATTTACTGTCGAATTATGAGAAAGACTATATATTTATTATTCAGCTTAGTCACAGTTCTGATCATCTTCAACGGATGCAGAAATGATATAGAAATGATCCTTTCGGAAACGGAAGATACAGGCTTTACAAGAGAAGTTTCAGGCTATAAAGGTTTCTATTTGTTAAACGAAGGAAATATGGGTAGCAATAAAGCTACTCTGGATTATTATAGCTTTGAAACAGGCATCTACACTCGGAATTTCTATGCAGAGG
The DNA here is from genome assembly GCF_016652235.1 of Dysgonomonas sp. Marseille-P4677. Lineage (GTDB taxonomy): Bacteria > Bacteroidota > Bacteroidia > Bacteroidales > Dysgonomonadaceae > Dysgonomonas. The sequence continues at coordinate 7,209 of NZ_JAEPKU010000116.1, read as the reverse complement.
TAAATCCTACTGTACCTAAGGAATTGGGAGACGTAGGAAACGATATAGCAATTTACGGTAGCAAATTATATGCAGTAATTAATTGCTCTAACAAGGTAGAAGTTATGGAATATGAAACAGCAAAACGGATAACCCAGATAGAAATTCCGAATTGCCGTTTTATCAAATTTCATGGGAGATACGCTTATGTAACTTCATATGCAGGTCCGGTAGTTATCGACCCTAATTATGAACAAATCGGCTTCGTTGCAAAGATAGACACGACAACACTCAAAGAAATAGATCGCTGCCTAGTCGGGTTTCAGCCCGATGAACTAGAAATAGTTGAAGGAAAAATTTATGTAGCAAATTCCGGTGGATATATGGGTGCCGGAGAAACATCGGGATATGAGAGAACCGTATCAGTTATTGATATAGCTACATTCAAAGAAGAGAACAGAATAGATGTCGCTTACAACCTAGAGCGTATCAAAGCAGATAAAAGAGGTAATCTATGGGTTAGTTCACGCGGTGACTATAAAGGACTTCCTGCACGCCTGTTTTTTATCGACAAAGAAAAACAACAAGTTACAGACACCATTCCTATTGCAGCAACAAACTATTGGATAGACGATGATTTACTGTATGTCTATGGTACGGAGTGGAGCTATATTACAAATGATTGGAGCATATCTTATAGCATTGTAGATACTCGGACTCATGAGATTGTAACTAAAAATATTATTACTGATGGTACTGATAGAGAAATTGAAAAGCCTTACGGAATTTTAGTAGACCCGGAAACGAAAGATATTTACATAACAGATGCAGGAAATTACGTAACTCCGGGGCTGTTATATTGTTTTGATAAAAATGGAAAGAAAAAATGGGTCAAACGTTCAGGCAATATCCCCGGACATTTTGCCTTACACCCAGTTTATAAAACAGAAGATTAACAAATAAGATCAATAAACAATTAAAATATTCGCATAATGAAAAACAAGCATTCATTCATTTATTTCTTACTCCTGGCATTCTTGTTGATAGGATGTTCTGATAGTAAAGAGGAAGAGGAAATATTAGCTCCTATTATTTCCGAGTTAAAAGAAAAATATACAGTAGTAACAGGAGAAGACCTGCTACTAAACCCTAAAATTGTGGGCGATGGAGAAATTACTTATTCGTGGATTTTAGAAGGTAAAGAGGTTGGCAATACCAGAGAATATATATTTAATACAACTCAATCGGGCAAACACAGCCTAACACTTAAAGCATCGAATAAAGCAGGAGCTACAGAGAAAACGATAGAAATTATAGCGACAAGTATAGAAGCCTTAAAGGTAGAAACAACAGTATACACTATATTGACGCTTGAGAAACCGGATAATCTTGCAAATTCGGAGCATATAGAGTGGAAAGTATTGGATGCTCCATCAGAGATATATCGTCTTTCATATACTAATACTACAAATCCGATGTTTATTGCCGCCAGAGAAGGAGAATATCATTTGCAAGCAACAGACGGGAAGAAACAAAGTGAAGTTGTAGTAACGGTCAAGAAACAAGCTAAACAACTGACAGCCTATATATCAAGGGTATTTGATTATCTACCTGCTCCCGGTCAGTTTGTAAATAAATTACCGGAATATGCCGAGGGAGATACCCATGAGGATATGGTAAGAAAAGCAGGCGAATGGTTAGTAGGAGAAGATGCTTACATGATCACACTTGGAGGCTGGGGAGGATATGTGATATTCGGATTTGATCATACCATTGTTAATGTCTCGGGAAAACGTGATTTTAGGATAAATGGAAATGCTTTTGGAGCAGCAGCAGGTCGTCCGGGAGCTCCTTTTGGAGGCAGTTGTGAACCGGGTATTATTATGGTTGCCTATGATAAAAATAAGAATGGGAAACCTGATGACGATGAGTGGTACGAAATAAAGGGTAGTAGTAACTTTTCTTCAGAAGATGAGGCTTGGTATACAATTGCAAAAGATAATAAGAATGATTTGAACGTTTATCGAGACTACGAAATGACTTATCATAAACCAACGAAAGAGAAGCCTGAAATTTCAGCTAAACCTGATAATCCCAACGCTTACATGACAATTAAAGATTATATCCGTTGGGAAGACAATAAAAACAATAGTGGCTATAAAATAAAAAATGTATATCACACCCAAACTTATTATCCAGCTTGGATAAAGGAAAATCAGCTGATATTTAAAGGCATACGATTACCTGAAAACGGTATTAACGAAGGGAACTTTGTGCCGGGTATTAACGAGGGTAATGTTTATTTTGTTCTATATGGTTTTAAACACGGTTATGTTGATAACTATCCAAATGTAGAAAATGGGTCAGCGATTGACATTGATTGGGCGATTGACAAAGATGGGAATAAGGTGGATTTACCAGGTATTGATTTCGTAAAAGTTTATAACGGTATAAATCAGGAGAATGGATGGATTGGAGAATGTTCTACGGAAGTAGAACGGGGAGAAGATTTACATATGTTAGGTAAAAGTATAATCACAATTAAAGAGTAATTATCTCATATTTTAAATTTGATCAAAATGAAAAAACAAATTTCTTATTTAATGATGCTATTTCTCATCGTATTTACTTCGTGTTCGGAGGAAAATACGATAATGGAGAAACCTAAAAATGCACAGCAAGAAATATTTAAAGTGCAAGGACAGCCTTACGATTTATCCAAATCAACAATTAAGAGATCTAATCCGGTAACGCGTTCTTCTACTAAGTCTGGTGATCCGAGTTTCACCATGGAAGGTATTAAATTTTGGGTAGGTACAGGCACAAAAAAAGCAGCATTGGTTATTGAGTGGCATGATGGAAAAAATCCTGATGCCTTAGTTTGGGGATACAAATGGAATGGAGATAAATATGGTATAGATATGATACGGGACATTGTTAACGCTGATCCTAGACTAACATTTCTCACACATATGACAGGACCAATGGGATATACTATCGCCGGGCTCGGATATGATATAAATAAAAATGGAAATCATTATTTAATCTATAATAATGAAACAAACAACCCTATATATCCAGTGAACGGAATTGTTTCGACAAATGCATATAATTATGACAACTGGACTTATTCGGATTCAGCTGACCACTGGTTGTCTGGTTGGTATAATGGCTATTGGAGTTATTTCACAAAAGATACTATAGATAATGTATGGGAATATTCACAATGGGGAGCCTCAAGCCGGAAACTCGTTGACGGAAGTTGGGATGGATGGTCATTCCTTAATGATATGAATGAGTGGGAAGGAAAGCCATTGGGAAATAAATTTACGGCAGCATTACCTAATTAAATAAACTATTAAACTATAATTAATTAAAATGAAAAATCTAGTAAAATTTTTATTAATTCTCTTGAGTTTTACGTTTGTATTGTCTAGTTGCGAAGACTATGATGATAGCTTTCTGAAGAGTCAGATAGAAAATATTAAAACTGAACTTGAAGGACTAAAAAAACAGGTGACTTCTGTAGAAGGAATTGTAGAGGCTCTGAATGCAGGAAAAGTTATTACTGAAATAGAAGAATTAAGTAATGGTAAAGGCTATAAAATCTCATTCAATGATGCTACCAGCATCGAGGTTCTCCGAGGAGGAAACACTTCAGCTGTCGGTATTAAGGAAGAAGAAAGCGTTTATTACTGGACATTAACGACTAATGGAACAACCGAATTTTTATTAGATTCGGGTGGAAGCAAAGTACCTGTCTCAGGAAAAGATAGCAAAACTGCAAATCTATCCATAGATACAGAAGGCTATTGGACAATCAACGGTAAGCGTATCAAAGATGCCAATAATGATTGGGTAAAGTTTACTAAAGGGGATGGAGATACTTTCTTTAAAGATATAATAGAAAACGATGAGTCTGTAATCTTTGTTTTAACTGATGACTCAAATATAACAATTTCGAAATCGCAAGGTACATTTTTACTATTCGAAAGCCAAAATGAAGATCCGTCTTTTGTTTTTAAAGCTGGAGAACGCCAACGATTGAAAATAAAATTCTCTTCGGATATTAAATCAATGGAAATTGTTTCTGTACCGAAAGGGTGGACCACAAATATTCATCGCCCTGATAAATACGTTGAGGTAGTAGCCCCAGAAAATGCCCTTTATGGTATTGGAGAAGTTAGACTGCAAGGTATAGATAAAAAAGGTTTAGTCTATTTAGCTATTGCAAAAGTTAGTATTGCGGGTAAAGATTTTTCAGATCCAATGGGAGTTTTTGTATTGAATGAAGGCAATATGACTACCGAAAATGGTTCACTAATCTATATAGATGGTGGAGGCAATGTATTTGACTATGCTTACAAAAATATTAATGGTATAGAATTGGGTAATGTTACTCAAGATTTGTTTATTCGTGGTGATAAAATGTATATCATTGCTCAAAATGGAAATACTAATGCTGTGGGTTTAGACTTCACAAATGATGGGAAACTTGTTATTGCCAATAGCAAAACAATGGAAAGGATTACTGCCTATAATGACGAGCTTGTTGCATTGAGCTGGCCTACTCATGTTGCTGTGCTAGATGATGATAATATTTTCCTTAGAGATAATAATGGAGTACATCATTTTAACTCAACATCTAAAGAATTAAAATTCGTAGAAGGATCTAAAGGTGCAAAGAAAAACACAATGGCTGTAGCTGATAATAAAGTGTTTGCATTCTCTGGAAGTAATTTGTTAGTTATGGAAAAGAATAAACATGCCGTTAGCCAAACTGTAAATATGGGGGGGGCAATTAGCGGTGTTGTAAAATCGGAAGATGGAAATATTTGGGTAGCGACAACCGGTTCACCTCAAAAAATTTCAAAAGTGAATAGCAAAACATATGAAATCATAAAATCTAATGACATAACTCAAGGTTCATTATCCGGAAGTATGTATGCAACCCCTAGTATTACAGCAAAAGGAAATATATTATACTATGGGGGAGGTTCTTTTAATGTTTACCGCCATAATTTTGATACCGGAGAAACTAAAATAGTATTAGATAAAGCCACGTTCAAATCAATGGTGCCAAATGCCGGTATGCTTTACAATACCATGGCTGTACATCCAAATACCGGTCGTGTATATATTAATACTATAAAAGCTTATGGTTGGGATTTTCTTATCAATAATATAAGCGTATTTAATTTCGACGGAGCATCACCTGTTTTGGAGGCAAATTATAAAGATTATACACACTTCCCGGCAGGAATATTTTTCCCTGCAAACTTCAATTAATCAAAAGTTTAAGATCTATTAAAAAAATGAGGAGTACATAACCACGAGTGGTCGGAAGAAATATCTTCCGATCACTTTTTTGTTTTCTATGTTTTGAAGAAGATGTCAGGATCTCCTCCACATTCAAGGACTATCATCGCAATTATCAAGTTTCTCAATTCCATATTAAAATCGTCTTTTAGCGGTTTTGTATCCGATACCATTTCCATGTTTGTATATCAAAACAAGCATTGCCACAATCAGAGTCATGTATAGCATAACTTCTATCCTGTTCTTGTTCAACGATACAAGGTGACTGATATTGAGTTCCTGTTTAATAAACCGGAAGAAGACTTCAATGTCCCATCGACGCCTATAAGCATCTGCGATTGCTTTGGGCGGAAAGTCAAACTCATTACTAATAAACCAAAACTCTTTATTAGGTTCTTGTTTGCTCTGAGCAATGATCAATCGGAAAGGTGTTTCTACAAGTTCTTCTTTCCATCTGTTGGTTCCCTTCTTAGTGATCAATGGAACTCCTGTATACAGATAAACCTTAGCATCTTTCAGCAAAGTCAGATTTCCCAAATCGGTATCACCATTTTGTGTCATGAATGATTCTAACTCAATATATTTGCGATTCTCTTTTGCCCGTATAATAAAAGGGATGGATTCTTTAGAAAAATCTTTCATCGTTCTTGTTGATTGCAGCCCCCTATCAAGTGCATAAATATTTGCAAGCCCTGTTTCTTCTTTGACATGCCTTCTTACTACTTCGGGCAACGCTGTATCTTCATTGGTATACTTTGATTCTGTGAAAATATTTACTTGACAGGGTAAAACCCCATCAAAGGCAATACTGTATTTGACAGATTTTTTTGCCATTCTTATGATCAAAATTAAGGAAATGCAAAAATGGAATAATTTTATAAATTAATGAAATACAAGATTTTATAATATCTAAAATGTATCAACTCAAAGATAACAGAGTAAGTCTTGTTGGTTAATATTGAAAGTCAAAGGATAAATCCTTTAACTGATATTTTAATGAACTACCCCGCTGCAAGCGGACGGGGTATCAGTAGGAGACAATCATTGCTCTTTCGCTGCAAACAGAGGGGAATTAAACCCTAAAAGATTAAAATTATTTTCATATCTTCATTTCCATAGGAAGTAGAGAAATTTTTTAATTTCGATTTTGTAAGATTCAAAGTATATTTTCCTGTGTATCGTAAATATCCGGCTGATTTTATATTCGTCAATAACTGTTTAAATTTTCTTTGATTCTAATACAAATCACTCTCTTCATCCAGGGGAAAAATCTGCCAATCGAAGGTATTAATTATTCTCTCTTCAAAGATATCATTTTCTTGATGATAGTTGTGAACATGTGGTGCAGGAAAGTCGAAAGGCTTCTCTGTATATCCATTTTTCTTTAGGATTGGTCTATAACTATCTAAGTTGCCATAAGCGTATATTACATTATGCTGATCATATACCAATAGCCCTGAATTGTCAATAGTTCCAATCCATAAATGATGCCTCGCATCCGTTGCCAGATAAGACTTAAATTCATAAAGAAAGGTTGTAAGTTCATCCTTGGTTTCAAATAATGGAGATTGATAACGTCCCAATTTATTACTCAGCCTGGATACAACTAATACATATAGAATATAGTAGGGCGGGTTCAAGCAGTTTGCCAGCTCCAATAATAAATCGACCTGCTCTGTATCTGCGGCGATCTTAAGCCGGTTTTCTTCATCTTCAACTATTTTCCCATACTGGAAAGGCAACTCTAAATCATTGTTTTCTAATGATTCTGTTTTTGAAAGCTTTATCATAAAAATTCTATGTCTTTATTATCCTTATATCGATATCTTGCATTTCTTTTATCGCCATCTATGATGAGAATACCTTTGTCAACAGCCTTTCTCAGATCCAGGCTGGCAGTAGCTGTAGAAA
>NZ_JAEPKU010000115.1 GCF_016652235.1 Dysgonomonas sp. Marseille-P4677 | reverse complement strand
ACGTTTAGACAAGGCCGACCGGTTGATCTTTACACAGGATGGAGAGCAACGCAAGAAGGTGACGAACAATAAATCAGAATGGACCTTTAATAAATACGATGCCTTCGGGCGGCTTATAATTTCCGGCATATACAAAACAACTGAAAACCAGTCACAGTTGATAACTAGATTCGAAAATGTTGTATTTGCAGAAAAAATAGGAACCGGGGGGTATGGCTACACATGGGATACCCTGAAACAAACAGAACTGGAGGATGCAAATACAGACGTTTTATTTGTCAATTATTATGATGATATCAGCCATCTCTTTAGTTTAACCCTTCATACAGATTATAAGCAAATACTAGCCTATACGTCAATGAGTGGTTATGGAACACAACACACAAATGCCAAAGGTCAATTAGTCGCTACCAGAGTTAAAAATATAGATTCAGCAGGTAAAAGAGCCAATACAAGAGAGGGAGAGATAGCCACTGCTATGTATTACGACAACAGAGGACGATTGATCCAAACCAAATCCACCAATCATCTTGGAGGTGTCGATAGTGAATACCTCGCCTATAACTTCACAGGGCAACCGATCAAGAAGCTTCATATCCATTCAGCTACAGGCAAGAATACTCAGAAAGAAGAATATGTCTACACTTACGACCATGCGGGACGCCTGCTGAAAACAACTCACCAGCTAACCGATGGATCGACTGTCAAGCCGCAAGTTGTCTTAGCTGAGAATACCTATGATGAACTGGGGCGGCTAAAGACCAATAAAAAAGGCGGAGTTGCCAATACCCTGTCTACCTATGCCTATAATGTACGCTCATGGACAAAATCGATCAGTAGCCCGGTGTTTAATCAGACACTCTACTATAACGATAAGGTAACAGCCCACAGTTATTCGGACTACCAGCCGGCATACAACGGAAATATATCGGGGATGGAGTGGCAGTTGAAGGACGAATCGAAACGCAGCTATCGTTTTAAATACGATAACCTGTCGAGATTGACTCATGCCGCGTACAACGGTGTTACTAACGGGGGAATGTATAATGTAGCGTATGCCTATGACAAACACGGCAATTTGAGTTCGCTTACCCGTAGGGGTAAAAGTAGTGCTGCTGCCGACAATAACGCCCTTGTCGACCAGTTGTCAATAACCTATGTGGGTAACCAGATGATCCATGTATCGGATGCGGTGGCAAACTTCGCTTATGCTGAATCGGCAGACTTTAAAGATAAAGTTTCTGCCTCCGGTACAATAGAATACACCTACAATGCCAATGGTGCGATGGACAAAGATTTAAACAAGGGAATAACAGGTATTCAATATAATTCGTTAAATTTACCCCGTCAGATGGTGATCAACAGTTCAACAGTCAAGGCAAAGAACTATTACACCTACTCGGCTTCAGGCGTGAAGCTGAAGACAGAGCAGCGCTACGATCCGACATTGGTTAATTCTCCGATAGGCACCACCACACCTGCAACCGATGGGCTGACCGACTATAAAAACACCGACTATGTAGGTAACATCATTTATGAGACCTCCAAAAGCTCGGCCGGAACGGTAAATAAAACCCGCATACTTGTAGACGGGGGTTATATTGAAAATGGCGTATATCACTATTATCTTGCAGATCATTTAGGGAACAACCGTGTGGTAGTCAATGCCAGCGGCACAATCACTCAGCGAAACCATTACTATCCTTTTGGAACAGCCTTTGCCGAAAAATACGATGACGGTAAAAACCAAAAGTACAAGTACAATGGCAAAGAGTTGGATGACATGCATCAGTTGAACCTGTATGATTACTCGGCCAGATATTATGAAAGTGCAGTGGGAAGGTTTACCAGTGTAGATCCACTGGCAGAGATGTATTATTCAATTAGTCCGTATGCATATGTGATGAATAATCCGTTACGTTTGATTGACCCGACGGGAATGTATTCCACAGAAGAATGGAAAAGGGATAATGGCATTACTGATGATGATCTTATATCTATCTATGAAGCACCGGACACGGATGATGTAGTTATTTCAGGTAGAAATAATTCTAGTCTGACAATAAAAACCTCTGCTATAAACAAAACCCTTAGTTCAAATGTCGATTTTGGAGGAAATCAACAGATAGATGCATGTAATATAGCAATTGGATATGAATCTTATGTTCAAGGGACAGCAGTTACCCCTGTAGGAGGTGTAAATGCTTCAATCCCGATTCAAAATGTATTATTCCTAGGAGGGAGCTACTCGGGACATTGGTATAAATATATTGGGCTACAAGGAGGATTTGCAGCTATGACTGGTGCCGACCTTTCTGTCGGAGGTGGTAGAAATTGGTTTATAGCACTCAATTCTCTAGCTGCCGTGAATAATAATACCCCTTCAAGTTTTGCTGGAGGATATGTAGTTGGAAATGCTTCGATTTCATTTAAAGCATTGGGTGGGTTGTCTATAAATGGAGGATATGCTAGATCTATTGATGGAAGTTGGAATGTATTTTCTTTAGGAGCTTCTGCTAGTCTAGGGTATAGTATAGGAATGTTTGATGGCTTTGGTGGAACTATGAGTGTAGGTGGAGGATATCTAAAGCTAGTTACTCCAGCAATAGAGACAAACCAAAGAAGTAGGAGCAATTCTACAATTAACTGGGGTATGTTTATCCTAGATCAGATACCACTAATACCGACTATTCCTTTTCCACTTTAGTTATAATATATGCCTATATTCTTATTAATTTTTTAATTTATAATAATGAAAAAAAATATTATAGTTATATTTATATTTATTTTTTTAGGAATTGCAGGTTTTTTATTATTAGTCACTTTTAGCAATGATAGAGCAAAAATTAAATATAAATTTTGGGATGAAATTAATATCGAGCTTTCAGGTAGAATTATTAGTAAAGAAAAAAAAAGCCGTTGGGGCAGGGAAAGAATTGTCTGTTGTGTTGATATCTCCTATTGCAATGTTGATAATATATATATATATATATGATACCCAGTATTATACTGCAATAAAAATAAAAGATAGGATCGCTACATTTGTTTTGCCTTATGATGCGTATGAAGTGGACTCAGTTGCAATTAATATTAATAATAATCGAATAGAGAAATATTTTAAAGATGGTGTATTATTAACAGAAAGGCCTATAAGTTTTGAGTCTGCTTATATTGCAGAAAGTGACTTAAAAACTTGCAATTAATCTTCTTTTCTATCATAAAATGTTTGTAGATTAGAATATATAGTAATCCGATGAAAAATGGGCATATATATTTTGAGGAAATAATAAAACACTAAAAAAAATAGGATTGAAAATGAAATTTGAAAGCTTAGCACCGGATTTATCATTACTTTATATTAAAGCGAAAAGAAGCTTCAAAGAATGTATTAGCAATAAAGATAACGAATTTTTAAAAGATGAGATAAATATTCCATTGGAAGATATTATAGTTATAGAGGAAAATATAAAAATTATATTTACTCAAAAAGGTTTCAATCACTATTTAATTGAAGTTAGTTTATTATTATTTGATACAAATAAAGAAATTGGAAAATACATATATTCTGAAAACGAAAAACAAGAAGATATTGAGGATAGCTTAGTTTTCTATTAGGCATATAACAGAGTGAAAGGATAATTCACTTTAATAGAAAATATATTACAGTACTAGAAGTACATAGTATTTAAGCTAGACGAACAATCAATAATTTTCAACTATCTATTATTAATCATTATTGGAATATTTCTGGGATATCGAATTGCTGTCAATGTCTTTTTGCATTTAGAATCAAAAGAAAATCAGTAAACAAGTTAAGTCTTGTCTTTAACTGTTTATAAAACGGAGTAATTTATATAAGAACTTCAGTTCGCTAAATACAATCCTGCCAAGAGTAATGACAGGATTGTTTATCTATACCATATCCAATTTATGTCGCCGAGTAAAAGTAATCAATAAAAAGGTGTAAAACCTGTTACTTTTGTTACCTTTTTTTATTATCTTGTATCAACTTCAGGTGTGAAGCTAAGAACAGAGCTGCGTTACGATCCGATCTTGGTTAATTCTCCGATAGGCACCACTACTCCTGCAACCGATGGGCTGACCGATTATAAGAACACCGACTATGTAGGTAATATCATTTATGAGACCTCCAAAAGTTCGGCCGGAACGGTAAATAAGACTCGCATACTTGTAGACGGAGTTATATCGAAAACGGGGCATATCACTATTACCTGGCAGATCATTTAGGGAATAACCGTGTGGTAATTAATGCCAGCGGTACAATCACCCAGCGAAACCATTACTATCCTTTTGGAACAGCCTTTGCCGAAAAGTATGATGACGGTAAAAACCAAAAGTACAAGTACAATGGCAAGGAATTAGACGATATGCACCAGTTGAACCTGTATGATTATTCGGCCAGATATTATGAAAGTGCAGTGGGACGGTTTACTTCTGTGGATCCGCTGGCGGAAAAGTATTACTAGACATCTCCGTATGTTTATTGTCTTAAATAATCCATTATTATATACCGATCCAAGAGGTGATACGGTAAGGATATATACTGAAACCGAAGATTGGGGACACACATGGATAAGTGTAGGAGAAGGGGATGATATGGTTGTATATTCATTTAATCCTGCTACAACTAAAAAAGGCAAACGAGATAAAGGTGAAATAGAGATGCTCGCAGATGGCTCTCTTTTTGTAATGAGAGGAGATGAAGCAAAAGCTTATAATTATAGAAAATCCAAATCTAAAGGGGGGGGGCATGTTGCTATAATAACTGATATTACAGATGAAAAGATGACAGGAGTAATAACTGATTTTATAAGTAATAACGCACAACTTATAAGAGAATCAGAGGATGGACAAAGTGTTACTTATAGGACAGATGATTTATATAATGTAGCTACAAATAATTGTACGACATTTGCTTCTGATATGTTGAATATGGCAGGTTCGAATATTTTAAAAAATACAAAAACTATAATAGATAGAAAGCATGGCGAGATATATACAGTTCCTTTTAAAGAAAGATTTATTTTACCATCATTATTTCAGAATTGGTTAAAAAAACGTTAGGATGAAAAAAATTTTATTTGTTTATTTGTTTGTTTCTTTGGTCTTTTTATTCGCCATCTTTTATACAATTATTTCTTGTTATATGCAATTGAAATATAGTTTAGACCCATTGAATTTACAAGATGTTACTATTGAAGAAATTTATGAAATAGGTAAAAGAAATGAAATAAGGCGATTGTATTTCATTGGAGGATATATTATAATTAGTATGATAATAGGTTTTATCTCTTATATGAAAATAAGTAATAGGAAAGAATAATAATTCAATGACTATCTTTGCCTATATAAAAAACATTGTTTGTTTTCGTTGTGATTCAATATAATTCCTTAAATTTACTCTGTCAGATGGTGATCACCAGTTCAACGGCCAAGGTAAAAATTATTACATCTATTCGGCTTCAGGCGTGAAGCTGAAGACAGAGCAGCGATCCGATCCGATCCTGACACCTATCGGTACTTCTACTCCTGCAACCGATGGGCTAACGGATTATAAGAACACCGACTATGTAGGTAACATCATATACGAAACCATCAAGAGTGGAAACACAACCACTAGCAAGACTCGTATACTTGTAGATGGCGGCTATATCGAAAGCGGTGTATAAAAATATGGAACAGAAGAGCCTACAAAATTATCAGCTTAAAGTAATTGATGTAAACCTATGTAAATAATAAAATTTTACACTAACAATCTAACCAGTTATTATTCATAACCCGACAACCTATTTCAGGAAAAGACAGTTTGTTGGGAATTCTTCTATATCGCTTCCTTTATCGGGATTATTATTCGGGCAAACCTTGATATATGTAATTTTTTTCTAATATCCTGTAATGAGATTAGTGAGTGTTACTTAGGTGATTTTTTCTGTATTCTGGCTCTGGATGCGTCTTTACTTATAAGTATTATTTATATAAAATAGGTCGATGATTAGATTTTAAATGATTATATTTGATCATCAATCTAAACAAATTAATTATGGTAACAATATTATTTGCTCACCCATGGCATGGGAGTTTCAACAAGGCTATTCTTGACACTGTTATAAAAAAGCTTGAAAAACAAGATAAAGAATATAAAGTTATAGATTTGCCTAAAGATAATTTTAATCCCATGATGCAGGAAGCAGATCTAAAGCTCTACAGAGTAGGTAAAGCGGCTGATCCTCTAGTCGAAAAATATCAAAAAATATTAAAAGAATCAGATGAAGTTATCTTTATATTTCCTATCTGGTGGGGGCTAATACCTGCGGATATAAAAGGTTTCTTTGATAAAGTATTTTTAGTAAACTTTTCGCATACGTACGAAAATGGCTGGACTCCACTTCTTACTAATATAAAAAGAACTTTGGTTTTCACCACAAGTGAGAGCCCAACATCTAAGTATAATAACTTTATTGAAGAAATAATCTTTAAAGGTTTGTTATATCCATTAGGGTTTCAAAATGGAACATGGTTGAATAGTGAAGGTACTAGCCGTGGAAGCCATGATGCTCGTGTTGCATTTTTACAAAAAGTAGAAGAAACAGTTTAAAGTTATCAGAGTATTTTTTTTCTTTATTATAAATAAGAATGTTTTAAAAAAGCCACTAACTGCTAATTAGTTAGTGGCTTTTTCCTTTTTGAGTAAAATACGGGCTGAAGTCTAGAATCAGATTAATTAATATCTAGAAAATAAGAGGCTTATAGGCTTCCTGTTTTAGTGTTTAGGGAAATTTTAGAACGATACAAACTTACATTTGCTAAAAAGATGTATCTTTGTCCAGGCTAAAGGGCAGACGGCTCTAGGTCTGCTAATGCAAACAATAATTATTAATTAAAGAATAATCAATATAATTATGTTGACATCTCTTTTCGCTAAGTTGGGGCGATATACACTTCTTATGCAAAAGGTTTTTTCAAGGCCTCAAAAGTGGAGTGTGTTTCTACGCCAATATCTCGAAGAAATAAGTAAGCTAGGGGTAAATTCCATTTGGATAGTTGTCATTATATCATTTTTTATAGGTGCTGTTATTGTGGTACAGATAAAATTGAATATCGATTCGCCTTTTATGCCCCGTTATACAGTAGGTTATGTTTCTCGCGAAATCCTGATATTGGAATTCTCTTCTACAATTATGTGTCTCATTCTTGCTGGAAAAGTAGGGTCAAATATAGCCTCCGAAATAGGTACTATGCAGGTTACGGAGCAAATTGATGCCTTAGAAATAATGGGTGTTAATTCTGCTAATTACATCATTTTGCCTAAAATTATAGCTCTGATGACATTTATACCTGTATTAGTAGTCCTAAGTATGTTTTTTGGAGTTATAGGTGGTTTTGCTGTTTGTGTATTTGGCCAGATTATGCCGGCCGATACTTTTCAGTATGGTCTTCAGTCATTTTTTAAGCAATTCTATGTTTGGTATGCGATTGTCAAAACAATTGTATTTGCTTTTATTATAGCTTCAATAGCATCTTTCTATGGCTATTCAGCCAGAGGAGGGTCTTTGGATGTAGGTAAAGCGAGTACCGATTCTGTGGTGATGAGTAGTATACTTGTACTTGTTGCAGACTTATTGATCACTCAATTAATGATGTCATGATAGAAGTAAAGAACTTATATAAGTCATTTGATGGCAGGGAGGTATTGAAAGATATAAATATTCTCTTCGAAGCCGGGAAAACTAATTTGATAATAGGTCAGAGCGGGTCAGGAAAGACGGTGCTTCTAAAAAATCTTGTAGGGCTGATGCGCCCGACTAAAGGAGAAATTCTTTACGATGGTCGTGATTTGACTAAGATGAAGACAGGAGATGTAAAACAGCTCCGTCAGGAAATGGGAATGATATTTCAAGGTTCGGCATTGTTTGACTCTATGACTGTTTTTGAGAACGTAAACTTTCCGTTGATGATGTTTTCTTCTTTGACAAAGGCAGAGCAGGCTAAACGTACGCAATTTTGTTTAGAAAGGGTAAATCTTGGCGATTCGGGACATTTGTATCCCTCCGAGATAAGCGGAGGAATGATGAAGCGGTCTGCTATAGCCAGAGCCATCGCACTTAATCCGAAATATCTGTTTTGTGATGAGCCTAACTCCGGACTCGACCCTCAGACATCCTTGGTAATAGATGATCTTATACATGATATCACCAAAGAATATAATATAACTACAGTTATCAATACCCATGACATGAATTCTGTGATGGGGATTGGTGAGCGGATTAATTTTATAAAAGAAGGAGAAGTAGAGTGGCAAGGCACAAGTAAAGATGTGATGTCTTCTACAAATGAATCATTCAATGATTTCGTTTTTGCATCAGACCTGTTTAAAAAAGTGAAAGCAGCCGAAAACGAAGGAATAAAACTAACCTAAAACTAATTTAATGAAAATAATATCATATAACGTAAATGGTATACGTGCTGCTGTAAATAAAGGATTATATGAATGGATGGAGAAAGAATCGCCGGATATTCTATGTTTACAAGAGATAAAAGCGATGGAAGATCAGATTGATATACTGACTATTCAATCTTTGGGGTATCATTATTATTTTCATTCAGCCGAGAAAAAAGGATACAGTGGCGTTGGTATTCTTACAAAGCGAAAACCAGATTTTGTTAAATCGGGAATGGATATGCCTATATACGATAGAGAAGGACGAGTACTTCGTGCAGATTATGGCGATATGACAGTCGTTTGCGTATATATTCCTTCGGGTACTATGGGAGATGTAAGACAAGACGTAAAAATGAAGTTCCTTGCCGATTTTACTCATTTTATAAATGAACTTCGGAAAGAAAGACCTCAAATACTTATTAGTGGCGATTATAATATTTGTCATAAACCGATAGATATTAGCCATCCTGAACGTCATACGAAAGATTCGGGTTTCTTACCCGAAGAGCGTCAGTGGTTCGACGAATTTATAGACACAGGGCTTATAGATACATTTCGAGTATATGATCAGAGTTCAGATAAATATAGCTGGTGGAGCTATAGGGCAGGGGCAAGGGCCAAAAATCTTGGCTGGCGTATAGACTATCATATAATTTCGGAGCAAGCTAAACCTCGTTTAAATAGTGCAGCAATCCTTAGTGATATAGACTTTTCAGATCATTGTCCTATTGTGGTTGAAATGGATTTTTAAGAAACGGCATTAAATATCAGACTAAAAAAATAAAATAATGTTTGAAAATAGGTTTGTCTCTAGTAGTCTTAGTGCATAGAGAAAATTACTGAATGATATAGATTTAATTAATAATTAATAGCTTGTGATAAACAAGCTATTTTGCTTTTTATTTATTAATTTTGCGTTCGAAAGTCTGCAAGGCTTGAACATATGTTGTATCTTAGTGTTAAAATGAATAGTAAAATACTAAGACTTTTATTTTAAAAATATAAAATTTATAATGGCAAATTTATTAAACATAAAGAACTTGCACGCTAATGTAGAAGGCAAAGAAATTCTTAAAGGATTGGATTTGATAGTAAATGAAGGCGAAATTCATGCAATAATGGGTCCTAATGGAGCCGGAAAAAGCACTTTGGCCTCTGTCCTTGTAGGTAACCCTAATTTTGAAGTAACCGAAGGTACAGTAGATTTTATCGGCCATGACTTATTGGATATGGATCCGGAAGACAGAGCTCGTGAAGGACTCTTTCTTAGCTTCCAATATCCTGTAGAAATTCCTGGCGTTAGCATGACAAACTTTATGCGTGCTTCTTTAAATGAAATTCGTAAGCATAGAGGTGAAAATCCTATTTCGGCTTCCGATTTTTTGAAGATGATAAAAGAAAAAAGAGAACTGGTAGAATTGGATAAAGATTTAGCCGGACGCTCTGTAAATGAGGGTTTCTCTGGTGGCGAGAAGAAAAGAAACGAAATATTCCAAATGGCTATGTTAGAACCGAAATTAGCCATACTAGACGAAACAGATTCAGGTCTGGATATTGATGCTTTGCGTATAGTTGCAGCGGGAGTCAATAAACTAAGACGTAAAGATAATGCGACAGTTGTAATCACCCATTATCAACGTCTTCTGGATTATATAAAACCAGACTTTGTCCATGTTTTATATAAAGGACGTATAGTGAAAAGTGCAGGTCCTGAGCTGGCTTTAGAATTGGAAGAAAAAGGTTACGATTGGATTATAAAAGAATTTCAAGAATAATGGTAGAGAATCAATATATAGATATATTCAACCAGTACAGAAGCAAGATTGATTCTAAATCTGCCGCTGGAATGAATAATCTGCGAGAGAAGGCACTGGAGGCCTTTAAAAAACAAGGATTTCCAACAAAGAAATTAGAGGATTACCTCTATCTGGATGTCTCAGCTGAATTTATGCCAGACTTTGGGCTTAACCTCAATCGGGTTCCGTTTCAAGGTAATCCATACATAGCATTCAGGTGTGAGATACCCAATATGACAACAAATCTGTATTTTGTTCTCAATGATTTGTTTCATGAGCAGCATAAACCACAGGTAAATTATCCTAAGGGAGTATTTGTTGGTAGTTTAACACAATTCGCTGAGCAACAGCCTGAGATATGCAATAAGTATTACGGACAAATTGCAGATTTAGATAACAACGGTATTATAGCATTCAATACAATGTTTGCGCAAGATGGATTTGTTATCTATGTTCCCAAAGGAGTAGTTGTTGAAGAGCCGATTCAATTAATTAACATATTGAAAAGCGAATTTAATTACTTGGTAAATCGTCGGGTCTTAATTATTGCAGAGGATGATGCTCAGGTAAAACTTTTGGTTTGTGATCATACAGTCGATGAATCTCAGTTTTTAGTTACTCAGGTAACTGAAATCTATGCAGGGAAAAATGCAATTGTAGACTATTATGATTTGGAAGAAAATTCTGATAAAGTAACACGATTGACAAATACATTCGTTTTACAAGAACAAACATCAAATGTTTTGGTAAATAATATTACACTGAATACCGGTGTAAGTCGTAATAACTACAATGTAAAATTGAACGGAGAACATGCCGAAGCGTATGTTTGCGGAATGGTTATTGCCGATAGGAAGCAGTATGTTGATAATTTTGCTTTTCTTGATCATGCAAAACCTCATTGTACAAGTACTCAGCTTTTCAAATATGTATTGCAGGATGAAGCTAAAGGTGTTTTCTGCGGACGTATTCTTGTAGAAAAAGATGCGCAAAAAACAATGGCTTATCAGTCAAACAATAACTTGTGTATTTCTCCCGACGCTCGTATGTATGCAAAACCACAGCTCGAAATATATGCGGATGATGTAAAATGCTCGCACGGTCTGACTACGGGACAACTTGATGAAGAAGCATTGTTTTATCTACGTTCGCGTGGTATCGGCTATGATGCTGCCAAACTGATGTTGATGCAAGCGTTTACAGCAGGCGTTTTGGAGCATGTGCGTATTCCGCGTTTGAGAGAGAGATTACAAGATTTGGTCGAAAAACGTTTCAGAGGAGAAGATGCCCGATGTGGTAATTGTATGGTCTGTAAATGATTTTGTTAGTTTCTTAATCAGTTATATGTCATAAGTTGATATAATCTATTGTATTCTCAACTATAGACTATGTAACTACTAACTGTAAAAAATGAATATTGAAGAAATAAGAGCCGATTTTCCTATTCTTTCTACTACCGTTTATGGCAAGCCTCTTATCTATTTTGATAATGGGGCAACAACCCAAAAGCCAAAATGTGTTGTAGATGAAATAGAAAAAATATATTACACCACGAATGCCAATGTGCATCGTGGTGTACATCATTTAAGCCAGCAGGCCACAGATATGGCTGAAGAAGCCCGTGTTGTAGTGCAGCAATTTATAAATGCAAAACATAGCCGGGAGATTATTTTTACCAAAGGAACCACTGAATCTATAAATTTGGTAGCACATAGTTTTTGCCAGCAGTTCTGCTCGGCAGGAGATGAAATAATCATCTCGGCTATGGAGCATCATGCTAATATAGTATCATGGCAGTTGCAGGAAAAAATAAGAGGCATTAAATTAAAGATTGTTCCTATCAATGAAAAAGGAGAGCTGATAATCGATGAATTTAGAAATCTTATTTCAGCTAAGACTCGTTTAGTTTCTATTACACATGTCTCTAATGTATTAGGGACGATAAATCCGATAGAAGAAATTATCGCAATAGCTCATAAACATGAAATTCCTGTTCTTATAGATGCAGCACAATCGGTACAGCATATTGCGCTTGATGTACAGAAATTGGATTGTGATTTTCTCGTTTTTTCTGGACATAAATTGTATGGACCAAATGGAGTAGGGGTTCTGTATGGAAAAGAAAAATGGCTGAATCAAATGCCCCCATATCAAGGAGGAGGTGAAATGATTAGTCAGGTTTCTTTTAAAGGCACTACATTCAATGAGTTACCATTCAAATTTGAAGCTGGTACACCTAACTATCCGGATGTCATAGCACAGGCTGTTGCAATAAAATATATAAAAAATATTGGTCTTGACTCAATAAAAGTATACGAAGATCAGTTATTAGAATATTGTACTGAGAAATTAGCTAAAATAGAAGGTGTACGCATATTTGGAACATCAGAAAAGAAAAGTAGCGTTATCTCTTTCTTAGTGGGCAATATTCATCATTACGATATGGGAATGCTTTTAGATAAAATGGGAATAGCTGTTCGCACCGGACATCATTGTGCTCAACCGCTTATGGAAGAGCTTGGAATAGAAGGTACAGTTAGAGTTTCTTTTGCTTTTTATAATACAAAAGAAGAAATTGATAGGTTTATCGATGCTTTAAAACGTGTTATTAGCATGTTCTAATACTTAGATATAATCTCAAAAAAACATAATTGTAAAAGTTTATTTTCAAATTATAAAAGCTTTGTGTAAATTTGCAAACTAATTTTTTGATAAGAATGAAAATCAGAATCCTGTGTACCTTATTATTGGCTTTGTTATTGGCTTCGTGCGGCGAGTATAATAAAATACTGAAGAGCCGTGATGCGGAATTAAAGTATACATACGCCAAGAAATATTTCGATGAAAAGAAATATGGTAGAACTACAACTCTCTTAAGTGAGATACTTTCTTCATATACCGGTTCGTCAAAAGAGCAGGAGATTCTTTTTCTTATGGCCCAGTCATTTTTCTATGACAAAGATTATACTACAGCAACTCAATATTATACCCGATATTATAACAAATTTCCGAAAGGAGATTATACTGAATTAGCTCGCTTTAATGCTGCTTATGGTCTATATCTCGATTCTCCGGACGCAAGATTGGATCAGACAAGTACAATAAAAGGAATTCAGGAGTTCCAAAATTTCTTGGAATATTTTCCTCAGAGCGAAAAAGCTCCGGAAGCTCAAGATTTAATGTTTAAATTACAAGAAAAATTAGCATACAAAGAATTTTTAGCAGCTCGGTTATATTTCAATTTAGGTCTTTATATGGGTAATAATTACGAAGCTTGTATAGTTACTTCACGTGAAGCCCTTAAAACATATCCTTTTTCTGAGTTTTCGGAAGAGTTTCAAATATTGATGGTAAGATCACGTTTCGAACTGGCATATCACAGTATTGAAGATAAAAAACCTACACGTTATCGTGATTTGCTCGATGAACACTTAAATTATAAAAATATGTTTCCGAATGGGAAATATTTGAAAGAATCCGAAAGATATTATCG
>NZ_JAEPKU010000114.1 GCF_016652235.1 Dysgonomonas sp. Marseille-P4677 | reverse complement strand
TCTAAAGGCATTTTAGTTAATGCTGTTGCAGCAGGAATTGTTGAAACCGATATGATGAATAACATACCTGAAGAAAGGCAAAAAAAGATATTGGAAAGTGTCATATCCAAAAGGTTTGCTAAACCAATCGAAATAGCAGAAACAATCTTCTGGCTATCAACTAAAAGTCCAGAATATATAAATGGAGTTTGTATAGATATAAATAATGGAGCATTTCTTAGGTAATTGATTATATAGAATTTAAAATTACTTATACAATAGCGATAACAATTTAGTTATTGCTTCTTTATATCATAATTATAATTACCTCTCCCTGCCTTGTTTAGCTTTATTTATTTCTCCAGAATACTGAGTAATCCATTCAGCTACATTTTCGATTAAAGGCAATAAGTTAAGCCCCAAGTCAGACAGTTTATATTCAACACGGGGCGGTATTTCCTGATACATCGTCCTGCTTACAAATCCATCATTCTCTAATGCTTGGAGAGTAGAAGTTAACATCTTCTGGGATATGCCGACAATGGCTTTATCAAGCTCATTAAACCTCATTGTTCTATTACTGGCTAAGGTGATAATAACAATCATTGACCATTTATTACCAAAATGATTCATAATTAATCTATAAGGGCAATTTTCCTCAGAAGGATATTTTTCTAAAATTTTATCAATCATAAATTATTCACTATCAATAATACTAACTTTTACGTTCGTTCCTTATACACTTGTAAGCTCTTGTTTATAAGCAAAATCACCTGTAATATTGTGTGTGAATTTAGTGATTTTTAAAATAGAATCTTTTTTTTACAACAGAATCCTATAAAATAATTTAACTATCAAAAAACTATGAAGAAAGACGTTATTTTTGTGCTGACAGACGGTTTTGCAGATTGGGAAAGTGTTTTTTTATCCTCTTTGTTAATGAATGGCGGTTTTGAAGGAGGGGAAGTTAAGTACAATGTTAAAACGCTTGCATTTACAAAAGAGCCGATTGTCTCATTCGGAGGATTTACTTATCTGCCCGATTACGATACTCTACCTGTCGATTATGCAGCTTTAATTCTGATTGGAGGTCTATCGTGGAAATCTGAAAAGGTAAAATGGGTAACTAAACTAATTGCAGATGCCTTGCAGAAAGATATACTTATAGGGGCAATATGTGATGCTTCTTTATTCCTTGCAATGAACGGCTATCTGAATAACATAAAACATACCAGCAACAGCCTGAATGATTTGAAAAAATATGCCCCTGATTATACGGGAGAACGTAATTATATTGAAAAACAGGTAATACGTGATGGCAAAATTGTTACGGCAAACGGAACAGCCTATTTAGAATTTGCCAAAGAAGTATTAACTTATTTGGAAGTTGGTTCGATTGAAAGCAACGAAAAATTTTATCACTTTTATAAATACGGGCAATACAGTATTTAGAGAGCCATAATAATTGAATATAATCCGTATATATGATATTCTATTTTTCAGCAACAGGAAATACCAAATACACAGCACAAAAAATAGCCGAAATGGTTGGTGATAAAACGATTTCTATTAGTGATTGTGTTAAGAATCAAAATTTTAACTTCTATATTGAAGATAATGAGAAGGTGGCATTTATTTTCCCTACTTATTTTTATGATATACCTATAATTGTTAGGGACTTTATTGAAAAACTATATTTGGAGAATTATAAAAGCCAACATGTTTATACCATAGTAACTTATGGGAAAGAACGTGGAATCGTATTTTATAAGTTTGAAAGATTATTATCTAAGAAAGGAATCAAATTAAACGGCGTTTCGGATGTTATCTTTCCTGATAATTACATCTTACTGCTGAATCTTTTACCACCGAAAAATGAACAGGAAAATATGTTTATCGACGCAGATAAGCATATAAATGACATAGCCAAACAGATTCTAAACAGAAAATTGCTTCATGCAAAATTCAATTTTATAGATTATCTAAAAGCGTGTTTCACACATCCAATTTATAAATATGGACGTAAAACAAAGCATTTTTATACTACAGATGATTGTAATGGTTGCAAGCTATGTGAAAAGATATGTCCTGTAAACATAATTGCATCACATAATGGTAAACCTAAATGGACGGCAGATAGATGTGTACAATGTTTAGCTTGCTTACACCGCTGCCCACAAAAAGCAATACAACATAAAAAACGAACAGCGAAAAGAGAAAGGTATATAAACCCTAATGTGAAATTATAATTAAAGAAGATTTATTTAAAAACTATAACCATACCACAGCGATAACTAAACAGTTATCGCTGTTTTATTTTATAACCGTTACATTATGACTTACATCGAATTTTTAACCCAAAAACCTGTATTGTATGGCTCTACAACCGATAAGAACCTGAAACAACGTATCGGAATGTATCAACCCTTCTAAATAAGTATTCGAGTACGATATAATATAAGATGCCTAAATTTGACGAAAAAAAAACGAAGTTAATTCTGAATGCCGTTAATTTTTAATCTAAAACAGCCGACTTTGGAGGCTGTTTCTCCCCCGACCTTCAGGGAGAGGGGCGAGTTAGGTTTTTGTAAGGCAAATTCATTTTGTCTTACAAAAACACAACTCGCAAACAACAGGGGTTGTTAATATGATTCGCCTTGAAAGATATGATAAATGGACGGATGGGTGAATGGATAGATGAATGGATAGATGAATGGATGGACGAATGGATGGACGAATGAACGGATGGACGGATGAACGGATGGACGGATGGACGGATGGATGGATGGATGGATGGATGGATGGATGGATGGATGGATACATATAGGCAAACGAATTTCCAAAATACAATATTGTATCCTTATAAACTTTTAGTTAAAGATATTCGAGAAAAAGATATCCTGTTTCGCCAAAAAAAAATACAGGTACGACAAATTACGACAAAACGCGAAAAAGAACGACAAGCGATTATATATCTGTTGTTTATATGATTTTTGATTTTATATTCGCTTCTGATTTGCAAATCACCGGGTATTGTATAAATTTTTAACTAAAAGAATTCATGATGGAAATAATCAACATAGACAAAGCCGTATTTGAAAACATGATCGCACGGTTCGAATGTTTTAAGGAAAGGGTAATCGCCCTGTGTGGCAGGTATAAAAGCAAGGGTCTGGATCAATGGATCGATAACCAGGATTTATGTATGATGCTCCATATCTCTCCCAGGACTTTACAGACCTACAGGGATACAGGAAGAATCAACTTCAGCCGTATTAATCACAAGATTTATTACAGGGTCTCGGATATTGAGAAACTCTTACAATCGGGAAAATAGTATGGAAGAGTTAATTACCAAACGCAATAAAGACGTTATTGCATTCTTTGAAGGCTTGGAAGAGATCATCACCTGTATGGAAACAGCCTTCAGTGACACCAGCCCCCTGTTTAACGGTGAACGTTATTTGACAGACAGGGAAGTATCGGGGTTACTGAAAGTCAGCCGAAGAACTTTGCAGGATTATCGAAGTCAAGGTGTAATATCCTACATACAGTTGGGAGGTAAGATCCTGTATAGAGAATCAGACATCCGGAGGTTGTTGGAAGGAAATTACATCGAAGCCTTTCGCAAATAGAGCGTTTAAGGAGATTCCGCCAATCGTGTTTTATGCAGAGGAAGAGGAGAGCAGCTTTTGTTCCCCTCTTTTCTTTTTTTGTTTCCTGTTGACCTTGGATATCTTTCTCTTATATGCGTCGGATGCCGGCTTCGCATGCTATGTTCCTTTGGCCCCCAAGATGAAAAAAGCAAAGTGTCAAATTTTTAGAGGAAAATACTATGCCGGAGTGATAACGGATGGCATGGTATTTTCGTCTAAACTCATAGAGCCTGAATTTGACCGCCTGGCTTATTCAATATATTTTTGCCAAAGGGATATGGTGCGAAGCATAAGCCGCTTCATAAGCAGATCATAAAAAGGGAAACCGGAATTTGCTGTTTATCTTTTTATATAAAGATCAGAAGAAAGAAGCATCCCCACGCCCACGAGAGGTCGAAAGATTCTACCTCCGACTATTTTTTATTTAAACATTTAGCTGATTATGTTTAATAATCTTTATTGTTTTTTCGATATTTAATGTTTATAATCATGTAGTTATAGAATGTTTAAACAGGCTCTAAATAACTTTAATGGTTAGATAGTAATTAATCTTGCTATCTTCCTAACAGATTATATACCATAGTGATTTGCGATGCACTTAATATATCATTGAGAGTAGGGTAAGCATAATAACTCCCGACAAGTCCCAAAAGACCTGAATAATGATAGAAATTAATTTTTTCTTGGTGATTGATACTGGAAGAATAACCATCATTATAATTAATAATAACGGAAGCATAACCATTGCTATCACCTCCTAAATAATGAACATTATCAGATAAAGCAGTCGTTCCATTAGGCTTCACATCTCCTCGGCTAATGCTGTTTCTCTCTGCATCACCTGTCACTGCATCGGACAAGTTAGGGATTTTTGTTCCCAATATAGGCCTTCTAATACGGAAAGAACGGCGTAATGTCAGCTGTGTCAGATTCGTATCACCGGTAAAATCCAGTATGCCATTTTTTATGTCTTTAATAGAGAAATTCTTTTTGTATGTTTCTTTATTGGAAGTTTGTGATGTCATATTCTTCTGATTTGCTGAAAAAGCATGAAAAGATAAAGTCAACACATCCCCCTCGCTTCTTGTATAATAATTGCCTATAATAAATGATGCGGATTGCCCCGAAGGCGTGTAAGTATCACCTTGTGAACCAGACAATATGTTAGATCCAAGCATATTTGT
Source organism: Dysgonomonas sp. Marseille-P4677 (assembly GCF_016652235.1). GTDB lineage: Bacteria > Bacteroidota > Bacteroidia > Bacteroidales > Dysgonomonadaceae > Dysgonomonas. The sequence goes on along the minus strand of NZ_JAEPKU010000114.1, from coordinate 8,976 downwards.
ATTAAGCCATGTAGTTGGGGATGTTAAATATTCTTTTGCGGCATTATTTATGCCTCGATAAAATTGCATATTCCGTACTTTTTCAACTTTTAGAAGAATATCGGATCCCGTTTTCAATTTTTCTACTGTTATCGGAGGCATCTTCAATGTGTAATATATTTTATTATTTCCACCTCCATACACTCTAGTGACTAAGTGTTCTGCACTTAGACTAACCTCCGATGCCGCAATATTTCCAGTATTTATATCATCAAAATAGTATCTTCCTTCTTCATACATTATAATCCTTCCTGTTCGTCCACCTAAAGTTATAGACCAATTTGCTGGTATTTTAATAATACCTTCACTATCCAATATGGTATAATTGATATTGCCCGAAGCAAATGTATGAACTTTAAATGGACAAGTCAGACTATTGACATTTATGGTGTATGTAACATCGCCATGAGTAGTAGGAGTACCGGATGCCGGAACTTTTACAGTCTGTGTGGATGATCCGTCGTATGTTGTCTTCAATTCAAATTTGATCCCATTCGCTTCATTGGAATATATGTGCAATGGTTTATCTTTTAACGATTCAGGGATATTAGTCAAAGTTAGACTGACATAATCCTGATCCTCATTGACAGCTTTACCTTGTATGAATTTTCCAAAAAGTTTTGTAGCATTACAATCGATTGTATGCTCTACCTCGATATTGAAAGAACATTGTGCATAATTAATATATAGATCATAAGTAAAAGTTCCTGCACTTGCCGGTGTTCCTATCGCCGGAACATTAACAATTTGGGTTGATTCGCCGGAATATTCTCCTTCAAATTCGAATTCCATTCCATTCTCATTATTAGAATAGATATAGAAATACTTGTCCTTTGCTGATGCGGGGATATCAGCTAATGTTAGACTGATATAATCTTGTTCTCCATTGACAGTTTTACCTTTTATATAAACTCCTTGAACACTAGCGTCAGAACAGTTAACTGAAGGGTTAGGGATTTCTCCTATGTTTATAATGAAAGTACATTCTAAATTATTGATATATACATCATGATGGAAAGTTCCACTCCCCATTGGTATTCCGTATGCCGGAACTTTAACTGTCTGATTTGGTTCTCCAGAAAATACTGTTTCCAGATCAAACGTAATACCACTATTACTTTCTGTATATATAGATAGCTTTTCTCCTTTTGCAGACTCATCAATATCAGTTAAGTGAATAGTTAAATAGTTATTCTCATCAACAGGTTCATATTCTTCATAAATTCCCGAAACTTCTATTTCATCACAATTAATTCTGAAGAAAAAAGGGCATGGCTCTCCCAGTTTTATCCATGATGAAGAATTAAAAACATACACACCTCGACATATCTTTTTAGAAAGATCTTCGTGCACATTAAAAACAGTCAATCCTTCATGGGCTTTCCAAGTTCCTTCGGTATCATTATTAATCACATTATCTCCCATCGTAAGTTCATCCAGACTTTTCAAAACAACCCTCGGTAACATGATGCCTTTTGTAGCTGTTGTTCCCCCTTTTACGGACTCTGTAGTTTCAAACTCTTTTAGGTCAAGCAATGCTCCTTTATTCGGCTTGATTCCACTTCCTATGGTAACTTGTCCTTGAAGCTGTGTACAAGTAAACAATAGTAATAATAAAAGGTGTAGATATTTCATGTAGTTAGCTTTAAGTTTTGACATTCTTTTGTAATTGCTTAATATTAAAAAGAAAGCATTTGTGTGGTAAATATAGTGATTTTTTAATTAAAAAATATTAAAAAGTCACTATTAAAGATTTTAAAACTATTTTATTCAAGAAAATACTTATTAAAAAGACAGTTTTAAAAGCACTATTATTCCCCTAAAGAGAAACGGATTTTGAGAAGTTTAGTGAGCTTCACAACTACATTGATATAACGGTTATATTCAAAGACAGACATTCCTTGTTGAACAAAATCTCAACAGGCTCTTAGAAAAAAGAAATTAATTTCACTCCAAATGTAAGAGAACTTATTGGCAGGCGATCATCATCCAGCAGCTTATCTTCTATTTCCTCATAATACTTCGATATAGATATTTTTGCTTTCGGATTAGCATATTTATAGTCGGCGTATAAAGATAGTCCCATTGTAGGAGCTACCATACCAGTGAAAGAGACTCCACCTCCCACAACCCACGACGTACCTACGCTGTATTCGAGGAATGGGACATTAATCTCAGAGATAGTACCATTCTCATTTTTGTCGGCAATAAAATCAATATTCCCTCCGATACCTGTGCCGATGCCTGTAAGTACTTTTCCTTGCAAAAGAAATTTCGAACTTAAAACCTTGTTGTAATAACCTCCTACCATCAAAGATGCAAACCCCAGAGACTGAACATCCATTTGCTGATTGCTAATGTCAAGTGGCAATTCATTCCACTCGAACAGGTCTATTGCTTCGTGTTCGAAAGGGATATGCATAAAGCCTGCTTCGCCACCTATTCCCCATTTTCGATTGAAGAAATAGGCACTTTCCAAAGCCCCTTCAAGCCCCAGTTTTCCGAACGACTTAAAATCGTCGAGAAAGAAAGCTTGTCCTAACCGTATCGAAACAAACGAAGGATTCTCAAGTTCTTCTTGTATGTCGAAAGGAATAAAGAAATCGCCTTTGTTCTTATAAAACTGATCTATTATGAGGTAGCTCAGTTCGGTAGACAAAATACCAATACCTGCTCCGGCAAGAATATCGGAGAGCCAGTGGCGATTGTTCAGGCTTCGGCTAACGCCCGTATAGGTGGCCATAGAATATCCCAATACACTATACAGCGGATTAATATGCCCGTACTCTTTGTGCATAAAGGTGGCGTTCATAAAGGCAGTAGCTGTATGTCCCGAGGGAAATGAGTTTTTGGTCGAGCCATCGGGACGCATCACCTTGGTAGAATATTTAAGTCCGTTGACCAGTCCTCCCATGATTAGCATACCTCCACCCCAGTTGATGGCAGAGCGTCCGATTTTGTTTCTCCCTTTTACTCCTGCGGCTTTCAATGCGAAGACTGTAGCAACCGGAGCGTATTGGGTATAATTGTCGAGTGTGCTCCGAAAATCGGGAGTGTAGCGGTTGCGAATGGTTCGTACATTATCGTCTGCTTCCCACGAGGTAACGGATAGTCCAACAAAGACTGCGGGTGCAATAGTATGTTTCCAGAAGGTATCTTTTTTTGCAGGTTTATAATAGCTGGAATCAATTATCAATGGCGGGTATAGATTCTGACTGTAGAGAAAAGCTGATGAAAATAATATAGCGAAAATAAACAGAAAATACTTCATATTATAGAGTGCTTTGAAAGTGTTAATAAAATCAAAAATAAAGATTTTATGTTATATTTCCAAAGTACAATCTAACCAAACATCTAACAAGTAACAAACTTTGCACATAATCTCTTAATTATAAACAATCTCTAAATATGTAAACAAAAACATCAGTATATAATTTATTATATACAAGTGAATAATAAAACGAGATCAAATAAAAATCCCTCCTGTTTTCTTCAAAACATAGGAAATAAAAGAGTGATCGGAATTTCTTCCGACCATTCATCCCTCTCCTGCTATCTATTTATCTACCTCTCTGACATCGGTTTCAATATTGCTATGTATTATTTATATATGACTTTCCTCCGCTCGATCAGCTTGTCCATATCCTCCGATATTTTATCATCTGTTACTTTAGCATAAACCTGTGTAGAGGAAATATTGCTGTGTCCCATCATCTTGCTGATACTTTCAATAGGAATACCAGCCGAGAGTAAAAGAGTCCCGAAAGTATGGCGGCTTTGATGATAGCTTAGATTCCCTTTAACACCTGCCAAAAAGCCGATCTCATTAATGCAGTACCAGATTCTATCTCTGTTAGGCAGAGGAAAGATCGGTTTAGTATCATCTTCCGTATTGTAGAGCGATAATATTTGTTCGGCAATGGGATGCAAGGGAATAAAGGCTTCCACGTCCGTCTTTTTTCTCCGTGTTCTGATATAAGACTTTCCTTCAGCTGTTTTTTCAATGTGGTGAGGATACAATCCTTTTACATCTGCATAGGCAAGCGCTGTAAAAGCTGAAAAGATAAAAGCCCGGCGTGTCAGTTCCTGTAACTTGTCGGGTAATGGAGTGTCCATAATTGTTTTTAACTGGCTTCTGCTGATATGTTGCAATTTGGGAGCTTCTTTCTTCTCATAAGGGATATCAGCCAGTGGATTGAAGCGGATAATCTCTCTGTCCACGGCAATATAGATCAACCGGTTGAGCCAGGTAAAGCAATGGTTGATATGGCTTGAACGATACTCTTTGCTTTTCAGATAGAGCTTGTAATTCTCTCCAAAGCTTTCAGTTATATCCGAGAAGGCGATATCTTTCATTTTCAGTGAAAGAAGATATTCCCGCAGGTTACTCTGCGAAATTTTTGATTGACGGTAAGTAGATGTCGATTTTATCTCCGCTGAACGAATTTTCAGTCTTTCCCTTTCTTCTTCACCTGCTTCCAGTAGCATGGTCGGTACTTTGTTTATTTCAGTCAGTGTATTTTTGAGTAGCTCCGCACTGATAACTCCCTGCTCTCTAAGGATGGTCTCATAGGTTCGTTCAATCCGTTTACGAAAGGCTTGTAGCTGATTATTCTTCCTTTCATTTCCGTTTAGGCTATCAGTGATCTTTAATTCTCCTTTCTTGGGATTCCATTCTTCAGGTCGGCAATAGATACCTGTTGTAAGTACGGTTTGTTTCCCGTCGATAGAGATACGGCACAGGATAGCTGTTGTTCCATCTGCCTTTATCTTACTGCGGTTGATATAGAATAAAATATTAAATGTACTGCGTGTGTGTTTTTGCTCTGTCTTTTGCATGATGTTGTTATATTTTACTTTTTCTTGCTTCTTTTAATGACTATCGTATATTGTACCTAAAGATTAGTTTTGAAATCTATATATCAGTAGATTATACTAAATCCAACATCTTATTATATCCGGCTCACATACTGTTGTTTATAATTATTTTAGGTAATCTATCAGATAGTCATTTCTTTTTTTGTTTGAAGCTTACTAATAGCTAGAGTACTAACTTTAAATCTTTGGTTGCTTCGATATACTTGTCCATGTCTTCAAAAAGCTTCTTGGGGGTAACACGGGCATAGATTTGCGTCGTTTTGATATCTCCATGACCCAGCATCTTGGAAACTGTTTCTATCGGGACACCTGCTTCAAGCGTGATCAGGGTCGAGAACGAATGCCTGCCCATATGGTAGCTCAGAGCACCCTGAAAGCCTGCCAGTTCCCGGATGCTGTACAAACGATACTTTAAGGCTTGGTAGTCCATATAGGGAAACAATGTCTTTCGTGATTTATCTTTGTATTTTTCAATCAGCTCAATAGCTTCGGGGAGTAATTTTACCCGACACAGGCTACCGTTTTTCCCTCGTTTGTATTTTAGCCAGAGGTTACCTGCATCATCTTTCGATAGATTGTCGTTTGTTATGGTTACCACATCCACATAAGCCGTACCTGCATAACACGCAAAAAGGAATAAGTCACGGGCGATGATGTGTGAGCCTTGATGCTCTTCCAACTTCAAATCCCTAATTTTCTCAAAGTTTTCCCGGCTCAGGGTTCTTGGTGGATTCTCTTTTTGTTTTAGAAGTGGATACTTTTCAAAGTAGTGTTTGTCTGCATGTCCTTCCTTAAAAGCGATCCGGCAAATTTTCTTTAGATAGGCTAGATAATGACGCACAGTCTCAACAGCCAGACTTTCATCAATGACAAGAAAATCCTGAAACTCTCTGATAAATTGTTCATTAAGCTGGCTGAAGGCCAGGTCAGAAGCGTTAAATCGCTTCTTGATAAATATTCCCAGTCGTTGTCGGGCATAGATATAGTTGGGTACGGTTCGATGGGATACATCAATGCCTACTCGTGCTTTCATTTCAGCAATATGCCGGTCAAAAAGCCGGAGCAGGGTCATTTGGGCATCCATACTCCCTTGAAACAGATGCTTGACATCCTTGGCATCAAAAGGGCTATTTCTATCGACCAATGCCTTGTAAGCATCATTGATAGCCAGCAATAGTTTATCTAATTTAGCATTGGTAATTACAGCCTCGCGGCTTTTTCCGTTCAGGCGGCTCTCACGGGCATTCCAAAGGGATTCTTTGCAAGATAGTTTGCAACTGAACTGTGCCATCGAATGATCCACAGTGATTCTTCCCATAATAGGAGCCTTGCCCGATTTGTTAACAGAGCTCTTTTTGAGGTAGAGCAGAACCTTGAATTTTTCTTGTTTCATAACACTTATCGTTTTATGGACTTTGCCAAAGGCAAAGTTATCGGTTATATAAGTGCTCTTTGTTATGCAAAATAATGTGAATCAAAGCATAAGAACCCGCATCAACTTCTGTCATCTACTGAGTGTTACCTGTTTGACCTCGGTAACTTTCAGGGTAACGGATTGGTAACTGAAAGACTGCTATATTTTACTTTATTTAGCTTTTTGACAAAACAGCAAATTCAAGCAATCCGATTCATTTAAAACAAGTTACGCTTAGTTTTCCCATCCTCGCCAAATGCTGCTTTACTACTGTTTATGCATTGCTCAAGACATACATTTGCTACCAGCGTCACGTTAGCCAACAAAGTAACTATGGAAAATGTAGCTAAGATGTTAGGACATTCATCCACACGGATGACACAACATTATGCTCGTGTATTGGATGAAAGTATTTTGGATGATATGATGAGTGTAGATAATAAATTATTTGGTAATAATTCTAATACAGAAAATAATGGAATTGCAAGTAATACAAAACAGGATATATGAGATTCGTGGCTACAGAGTTATCCTTGATTTCGATCTTGCAGAACTTTATCAAGTAGAAACGAAAGTATTAAAACAGTCAGTAAGACGTAATTTAAAACGCTTTCCTTCCGATTTTATGTTTGAATTAAGTCAAGAGGAATGGCTTAACTTGAGGTCACAAATTGTGACCTCAAGTTGGGGTGGAGCACGTTATCAGCCTTTTGCCTTTACTGAACAAGGAGTAGCAATGCTGTCAAGTGTACTGAGAAGTGAAACTGCTATTGAGATCAATATTTCAATAATGAGAGTTTTTGTAAAAATCAGAGAGTTCTCATCTGTTTACATAGAACTCAATCAAAAGCTGGAAACCTTTATGATAGAAACAAATTTGCAGTTCAATGATATTTATCAAGCTCTAACAGAGCTAGCCAGCCAAAAGGAAGAAGAGAATAAGCCTAGAAAAAGAATTGGGTATGTGAAAGAAGAATGATAAATATTGAAGGTATGCCATAAAAGTAACATAAATTAATTGGCATACCTTCCTTTACCCTGATTGCCTTTCATTTCTTAGGCAATCTTTTTTTTAAAAACTTACGCAAATTTCCTGATCTTAAATTTGTCATAGAGATTTTTTACCAGGCATCCTTTATCAACAGCAAGTCCCAGTAAGAATTTAAAATTTGCATGTTTTTTATAAATGGTAGAGAGTTGGTTGCCACACGAAATTTCATATTTATGAAATCGTTGAATATATTTTAAAGTAATTTCACTAAATAGCAAGGAAGGTTTCCATTCTTTCATCTTGTTAATAAAACTGCAGTAGTTCTCTATTGTCCGCTTGGCTTTTGATATCTTGAGATATTCCAATTCATTCTCAACAAAAGCATAAAAGTCTATATTACGATGCTCCCTATTTTTTAATTCGGCGACAAAGGCTTTTGTTGAAAGAGGTGTTGTATAATAATCGAAAATAATTTCTTTGGCTTTATCATATTTCTCATTAAGAATTTTGTTATACTGAAGATGATATTTTTCTCCGGCAAGAATTATTCTTCTATCTTCACACCAATGTTCAGGCTTCACGGATATATTTAAGCCTATAAAGGTTGTACGCCTATAGGATGTATAGATGAGACATACCGATTGTTTCCCTTCTTTAGTCTGATAATTCTTACGAAGTATAATTTTTATTGTTGCTTTCATTATTCTGTCGTTTTAATTTGTTAATATTTTATTTATATTGAAAAGAGAGAGCGTGTATGGATGTGACAATTTTCACTCTTTTCTTTCAAAGAAGTAGACTTACCATTTCTTTACTCCCGAAAAGCTTTGATGTAATTATTGTTTAATGTCTTTTCCATATCCGATTCTTTATATAAAACTTTGCCTCCCAGTAGTATATAAGAAATTATTCCTTGATTACGATAATCCTGCAAAGTTCTTCGGCTGACTTTCAATATTCCTGCAACTTCCTTGTCTGTCAAATAACGCTCTGCATTAAATAATGGTCTGGTTTCCTCGAAAGTGGATTCTAAGCTGGTAATGATTTCTTCCAAGCCTTCAAAAAATAAGATAACATCTTTGTTCCGTTTTGTGATCAACTCTTCCATAGCATTTTAGTTATACGTTTTATTCTTTTATTTGTATGATTTCAGAAGTTCTTCAATATCTGAAACCTTATAGTAGATTTTATTGTTAATGCGGCTGAAACTAATCCTTCCTGTATCTCTATAGGTCTGTAAAGTACGGGGAGATATATTTAGCATTAAACATACATCCTGATTATCTATCCACTGGCTTAATTCTTTGCTTTTATACTTTCTGCATAAAGAATCAATTCTATTCTTAAAGTTTCGGAACTGTAAAATCATGTTTTCAAATACAGCCTTATCTATGTTTGTTATTTCCATAAAAGTTCATTTAATTAAAACTATACATAATACCTATTGACTTGCAAATCAAAAGCGAATATAAAATCAAAAATCGTATAAACAGCAGATATATAATTGCTTGTCGTGCTTTGTCGCGTTCTGTCGTAATTTGTCGTAATTTGTCGTACCTGCATTTTTTTGGCAGGCTTGTTGCCCAACTATAAGCGTGATAAAAAGCTTTTCTTTTTTGAAGATGAGCTGATAGAATGGATCGCAAAAGGTAAA